>NZ_BAAAPF010000099.1:0-21789 GCF_039531005.1 Streptomyces synnematoformans | reverse complement strand
GGAGCCTGCGGATGCGCCCGCGCAGCAGGGGGTCGGCGTCCTCGGGGATGCGCAGGCCGCCGCCTGTCTGCGGCGCGGCATCGAGCAGGCCCGGGCGGGCGGCAACGCGCGGTCCGAGGCGTACGCGCGCTGCGCCCTCGGCAGCGTCCACCTGGAGTGCGGCGAACCCGGCGCCGCCCGACGCGAGTTCGAGCGCGCGCTGGCCCTGTCGCACCAGCACGGCTACCGGCACGGCGAGGCGTCCGCCGAGCGCAACCTCGGCCTCGCCGACCTCGCCGGCGGCCGCGTGCACGCGGCCGCGGCGCGGATGCTGCGCAGCTGCGAGCTGGCGGCGGAGATCGGCGACCGGGTGGGCGAGGTGCACGCGCTGCAGTGGCTCGGGCATCTGACGGACGTGATCGGGGAGCCGGCGCGGGCGGAGCGGATGCTCGACGAGAGCCTGGCCGCGTACCGGCGGTTCGGCGAGCGGTTCGGCGAGGCGCTGACGCTGCGCGCCCAGGCCGACCTGCAGCTGCACGCCCGCCGGCCGGCGGCCGCCCAGACGACGGCGCGGCAGGCGCTGTCCGTCTGGCGCCACCTCGACACCCCGTACTGGACGTCGCGCACGCTCGACGTGCTCGCCGCCGCGCACGCGGCCGCGGGCGGCCCGGGGGGCGAGGTGGCCGCCGCCCGGGTACGTCGTCAGGCCTCGGCTCTACGCGCGTCAGTCGGCCTGCCCCCGAGCCTCCGCGCGCCGGTCGCGGCCGGCCGCCGGCTCGGCGGGCACCTCACGCCGGCCCCGGCCCTGCCGCCCGCCGTCCACGCCCCCCGGGGGTCGCTGCGGGTGGCGGCGGAGAGCCGCTGACGCCGCGGGCGCGGCACCGTCAGGCGTACAGGCCGCGCATCCGCACCGACAGGCACGTCACCGAGCCTTCGAGCTTCTCGAACTCGCTGATGTCCACCGGCACCGGCGTGTAGCCCAGGTCCTCGTACAGGGCGGCCGTCCGCGGTGCGCTCGCCGCCATCAGCAGCGCGCCGCCGCCGAGCAGGACGACGTGCGCCCCGGCGGCCTCCGGCACCGCGAGGCGGCCGGGGAAGAGCGACGGTTCGTCGAGCAGCCCCGGGTGGGTGGCGAAGGTGCCGTCGGGCAGGGCGGTGATGCCGGACTTCAGGTGCAGCACCCGGGTGACCGGGACGGCGACGACGCGGGCGCCGAGCGGCTCGAAGCAGGCGCGGAGCTGCCGGACGCCCTCGGCGTTGGTGCGCCCGCCGCGGCCCACGTAGATCGTGTCGCCGACCTTGAGCACGTCGCCGCCGTCGAGCGTGCCGGGCTCGCGGACGCGGTTCACGGAGCAGCGCATCAGGCTCACGGCGTCCTCGACGCCCCGGGTCTCCGGCTTGCGGGAGTCGGCGCCGGGGCGGGTGACGAGGGCGACGTTCCTGTACATCACCACCGTGTCCTCGACGAAGACGGCGTCCGGGCAGTCGTCGGCGGGCTCGACCTCGGCGGTCTCCCAGCCGTGCAGTTCGAGGGCGGCGACGTAGGACCGCCACTGGGCGAGGGCCCGGTCGGCATCGACGGGTGTGCGTGCGATGTGCGTGACCAGGCCCTCGGCGAGACGCGGTCCGGGGCGGCGGACGAGTGCTTTCCTGCTGCGCATGCAGCAGGTCTACCACGGCCGTCAGTGGCCGTGCCCGCCGGTGCCCGCCCCGTCCGGCCCGCTCTCCGAGCCGCCCGCGCCGTCCCCGCCGCCCGCGGTGACGGTGAAGGCGGCGGTGTGCACCCGGCCGTCGTGCTTGAAGTCGAGGAACAGGCGGTACGAACCGGTGCTGGGCGCGGTGGCGGAGAACGCCACCCCGGGACCGGGCTCCGTGCCGCCGTCGCCGGGCTCGCCCCGGGGATGGACGTGCAGGTACGCCAGGTCGCCGGCGCGGAGCGCGACGAGGTGCCCGTACGCGCCGAGATACGGCTGCAGGTCGGTCACCGGCTCGCCGTCCTTCGTCACCGTGAACTCCACGTCGCGGGCGGAGCCGGGGGCGAGGCCGCCGGCGAGCGTCACCTCGTACCCGTCGACGGTCGCGGTCCGCTCCGGCCCTGCCGGCGGCGCCGGGCGGTAGTCGCCGGCGACGGCGAGGTCGCCGCCGAGGGTCAGGCCGTTCCCGGGGCCGCCGGTGGGCACGAAGTCGGCGAAGACCCGGTAGTCACCGGCCTCGGGCAGCTCGACGGGCGTGCTCCAGGTGCCGCCGGCGGCCCGGACGGGGTGGAGGTGGCGGTAGGTGCCGAGGTCGCGGGAGGCGACGATCAGGTGCAGCTCCTTGCCGTGCTCCCGCTCGTACGAGGTCACGGGCTCGCCGTCGGCGCCGCGCACGGCGAAGCGCAGCTCGGCGGGGCTGCGGGCGTCGATCCGCGGGGTGGCCAGGTCGAGGGTGTAGCCGGACTCGGAGAGCTGCAGCCCGCCCGCGGCGGGGCCGGCGCCCTCGTCATGGCCGCCCCGGTGCCCCTCCCCCGCGGCCCTCTTCCTTCCCGCCTTCTCCCCCGTGCCCTCTCCGGCGCCCTGGTCCGCGTCACCCGCGGCGTGCCCGTGGGCGGGGGCGGCGGTCTCGTCGTCGTTCACGGGCCCCACGGCGCTGCCGACCCCGTAGGCCCCGGCGAACGCGACGGCCAGTGCACCCGCGAAGAGTCCGGCCCTGGCTGCGGTGTTCATCGCTCGCTCCTCTCGGTCGGCCCGTCGCTGCGACCGGCCTCGACACTCGTCACGATACCCCCTAGGGGTATACAGTCAAGCCAGCGGGCCGACGCTTGCATGTGATACGGGTCAGGGGTATACATGGCGTCGGAGGATCCCATACCCCCAGAGGGTATAGCGAGCCACAAGGAGCAGTGATGACCACCACCACGCCGGGCAGAACAGCCGAGGTCGAACTCGCGATCGGCGGTATGACCTGCGCTTCTTGTGCCGCACGGATCGAGAGGAAGCTCAACCGCATGGAGGGCGTCGCGGCCACCGTCAACTACGCCACCGAGAAGGCCAAGGTCACGTACGAGGACGGCGTGGGCGTCGACGACCTCATCGCCACCGTCGAACGTACCGGCTACACCGCCGCACCGCCCGCCCCCGCCGCACCGGCCGCGGGCGACGGGGCGGACGGCGACGCCGGCGACGCCGGCGACCAGGGGCCGCCCGGCGAACTGCGGACGCTGCGGCAGCGGCTCTTCGGCTCCCTGGCGCTGTCGGTGCCGGTGGTGGCCATGGCGATGGTGCCCGCCCTGCAGTTCGAGTACTGGCAGTGGCTCTCGCTCACGCTGGCCGCGCCGGTGGTGGTCTGGGGCGCCTGGCCGTTCCACAGGGCCGCCTTGACCAACGCCCGGCACGGCGCCGCCACCATGGACACGCTGATCTCGGTCGGTACGTCGGCGGCGTTCCTCTGGTCGCTGTGGGCGCTGTTCTTCGGCACCGCGGGCGAGCCCGGAATGACCCACCCCTTCGAGCTGACCATCGCCCGCGGCGACGGCTCCGGCAACATCTACCTCGAAGCCGCCGCCGGCGTGACGACGTTCATCCTCGCCGGGCGCTACTTCGAGGCCAGGTCCAAGCGGAAGGCGGGCGCCGCGCTGCGCGCGCTGATGGAGCTGGGCGCCAAGGACGTGGCGGTGCTGCGGGACGGCCGCGAGGAGCGGGTGCCCGTGGACCGGCTGGCGGTCGGGGACCGCTTCGTGGTCCGGCCCGGGGAGAAGATCGCCACCGACGGCACCGTCGTCGAAGGCGCCTCCGCCGTGGACGCCGCCATGCTCACCGGGGAGTCCGTGCCGGTGGAGGTCGCCGTGGGCGACGCCGTCACCGGCGCCACCGTCAACGTCGGCGGCCGGCTGGTCGTGGCGGCCACCCGGGTCGGCGCGGACACGCAGCTGGCGCGGATGGCCCGGCTGGTCGAGGACGCCCAGAACGGCAAGGCCGCCGTGCAGCGGCTCGCCGACCGCATCTCCGGCGTCTTCGTCCCCGTCGTCATCGCCCTGTCCCTGGGGACGCTGGGCTTCTGGCTCGGTACGGGCGACGGGATCGCCGCCGCGTTCACCGCCGCGGTCGCCGTGCTGATCATCGCCTGCCCCTGCGCCCTCGGCCTGGCCACCCCGACCGCCCTCATGGTCGGCACCGGCCGCGGCGCCCAGCTCGGCATCCTCATCAAGGGCCCCGAGGTCCTGGAGTCGACGCGCCGGGTCGACACCGTCGTCCTGGACAAGACCGGCACGGTCACCACCGGCACCATGACCCTGCACGCCCTGCACGCCCTGCACACCGCGGACGCGACGGACGGCGCGGAGGGCGCGGAGGGCGCGGACGAGGAGACGGTGCTGCGGCTGGCGGGTGCGCTGGAGCACGCCTCGGAGCACCCCGTCGCCCGGGCGGTGGCCGCGGCCGCGACCGAACGCCTCGGTACGCTGCCGGTGCCCGAGGACTTCGCCAACGTGCCCGGGCTCGGCGTCCAGGGCGTCGTCGACGGCCACGCGGTCCTCGTCGGCCGGCAGCAGCTCCTCGCCGAGTGGGCGATCGAACTGCCCGCCGCACTCGCCGCGGCCAAGGACCGGTCGGAGAAGGCCGGGCGCACCGCGATCGCGGTCGCCTGGGACGGCGAGGCCCGCGCCCTGCTGGAGGTCGCCGACGCGGTCAAGCCCAGCAGCGCGCAGGCCATCGCCCGGCTGCGGGACCTGGGGCTGACGCCGATCCTGCTCACCGGCGACAACACGGCCGTCGCGAAGACCGTGGCCGCCGAGGTCGGCATCGACGAGGTCGTCGCCGAGGTCCTCCCCGAGGACAAGGTCGACGCCGTCAAGCGGCTGCAGGCCGAGGGCCGTACCGTCGCCATGGTCGGGGACGGCGTCAACGACGCCGCCGCCCTCGCCCAGGCCGACCTCGGCCTGGCCATCGGCACCGGTACGGACGCCGCCATCGAGGCCGCCGACCTGACCCTGGTCAACGGCGACCTCCGGGCCGCCCCGGACGCCATCCGGCTCGCCCGCTCCACCCTGTCCACGATCAGGACCAACCTCGCCTGGGCCTTCGGCTACAACACCGCCGCCCTCCCGCTCGCCGCCGCGGGCCTGCTCAACCCGATGCTCGCCGGCGCCGCGATGGCCTTCTCGTCCGTCTCGGTGGTCGCCAACAGCCTCCGGCTGCGGCGCTTCCGGCCGCTGGGCTGAGGACCGGTCCCGGAGGGACCGACGCCGCGCCCGCCCCCACGGGCCGGCGCGGCGTTTCGGGGTGCGTGAGGCCGCGGGTCGCGACGACGGGTTACGGTGCGGGGGCGCGGGGTCGCCGGTGCTGGCCGAGGGGGAGGAGAGCGGGCGTCATGGAGATGCGGGAGACGGAAGCGGTGCGGGAGTCGCGGGACGCGCAAGCCGCGGGGGCGGCGTGGGAGTTGTTCCCCGCGTTGCACGCCGCGCCGGAGCGGGTCGCGCTGCGCTTCGGCGGCACCGTGCTGACGTACGGCGGGCTGGCCGCGGCGGCGGACGCCGTCGGCCGGCGGATCGCCGGCGCCCGGCGGGTGGCGGTCTGGGCGACGCCGGATCCGGCGACCGCGGTGGCGGTGACCGCGGCGCTGGTGGCGGGCGTGGCGGCGGTGCCGCTCAACCCGCGTACCGGGGTGCGGGAGCTGGCGCACATCGTGGCGGACAGCGAACCGGAGCTGGTGCTGGCGGCGCCGGGGGCGGAGCTGCCGCAGGCGCTGGCGGGGATCGAGCGGGTGGCCGTGGCGGTGGACGGGGCGGCGGACGTACGGGCCGAGCCGCCGGCGGCCGGCCCGCGCCCCGGGTCCGAGCGCACGGTCGCGACCGCCCGGCCGGACACCCCCGCACCCGGCACCGCCGCGCTCGTCGTCTACACCTCCGGTACGACCGGCCCGCCCAAGGGCGTCGTGCTGTCGCAGCGGGCGCTGGCCGCGACCCTCGACGACCTCGCGGAGGTCTGGGGCTGGACGGAGCGGGACACGGTGGTGCACGCGCTGCCGCTGTTCCACGTCCACGGGCTGGTCCTCGGCGTGCTGGGCCCGCTGCGCCGCGGCGGCGCCGTGCACCACGTGGGTCGCTTCGGGCCGGAGGCGGTGGCGGCGGCGCTGGACGCGGGCGGCACGATGCTGTTCGGGGTGCCGACGATGTACCACCGGCTGGCCGACGCCCTCGACGACGCCCCGTCCGGCACGGCGCTGGCCACCTCCCTCGGCCGCGCCCGGCTGCTGGTCTCCGGCTCCGCGGCGCTGCCGGTGGCGGACCACCGGCGGCTCACCGCGGCGACCGGCCGCCGGGTCGTGGAGCGCTACGGCATGACGGAGACGCTGATGAACACCAGCGTCCGCCCCGACGACCCGGACGCCGCCGGCAGCGTCGGCGTCCCCCTGCCCTCCGTCGCCGCCCGGCTCGTCGACGACGCGGGGGCCGAACTCACCGCGTACGACGGGGAGACGGTCGGCGAGATCGAGGTCCGCGGCCCCCACCTCTTCACCGGCTACCTCAACCGCCCCGAGGCGACGGCGGCGGCGTTCCGCGACGGCTGGTTCCGCACCGGCGACATGGCGGTGCGGGACGCCGCCGGCCGCTACCGCATCGTCGGCCGCCGCGCCACCGACCTCATCAAGTCCGGCGGCTACAAGATCGGCGCCGGGGAGATCGAGAACGCGCTCCTGGAGCACCCGGCCGTCGCCGAGGCCGCGGTCACCGGCGAGCCGGACCCGGACCTGGGCGAGCGCATCGTCGCCTGGGTGGTCCCGGACGGCACGCCGCCGGCCGCCGCGGAGCTGGCGTCGTACGTGGCCGACCACCTGGCCCCGCACAAGCGGCCCCGTACGGTCCACTTCCTCGACGCCCTCCCCCGCAACGACATGGGCAAGGTCCTCAAGCGCGCGCTGGGAGGCTGACCCCCGGACGGGCGGTGGCCACCGAATCGCATAAACGTTCGACTCTGGTTTATCGTGGCTCTCACGCTTCCCGAAGGACGGGCGAGCGACGGTGAACCTGGGGGTGCAGGTCGGTGGCGAGGTGGTACAGGTGCGGGGGTTTACGCATCTGCACGCCGTCTCCGGCTTCTCCATGCGCTACGGCGCCTCCCACCCCGGCCGGCTGGCCGAGTGCGCCGCCGAACGGGGGATGGACGCGGTTGCCCTGACCGACCGGGACACTCTGGGCGGCGCCGTCCGCTTCGCCAAGGCTGCCACCAGGGCGGGCGTACGGCCCGTCTTCGGTGTGGACCTGGCCGTGGCAGAGCAGCCCGGAACGACGGGGCGTACGGAGCGGCGACGCACCCCGGTGCGCGGCGGCGCGTTCGTGGACGAGTCGGCGCAGCGGGTGCTCTTCCTCGCCCGGGACGGGGCCCGCGGCTGGGCAGAGCTGTGCCGGCTGGTCACCGCCGCGCATGCCGCCGACCGGACACCGGGCGGGAAGCCGCTGCTGCCCTGGGACGTCCTCGGCGGCGACGGCGTCGTCGTGCTGCTCGGCCCCCGCTCCGACGTCGGCCGCGCGCTGGCGGCCGGGCGACCGGACCGCGCCGCTCGGCTGCTGGCACCGTGGCGGGAGCGGTTCGGTGACTCTCTGCGTCTGGAGCTCCTCAGCCACGGCCGTACCGGCACCGGTCCAGGCTCGCTGCGGCTGGCCGCGCGCACCCTCGGCTTCGCCGCCGACCAGGGAGTCAAGCCCGTGCTGACCAACGCGGTCCGGTACGCCGACCCCGGCCAGGGCCCGGTGGCAGACGTGCTGGACTCGGCGCGGCGGCTCGCGCCGACCGACCCGCGCGGCGAACGCGACACCGGGGAGCGCTGGCTCAAGCCTGCCGCCGAGATGGCCCTGATCGCCGAGAAGGCCGCCGAGGCCGCCGGTTACCGGCAGACCACCGCCCGCCGGCTGCTGGAGATCACCGAGCAGACCGCCGCCGCCTGCCGAGTGGACCCCGAGGACGACCTGGGCCTCGGGCACGTGCACTTCCCCGAGCCCGGGCTGGTCGGCGCACACCGGCGCACCGCCGAGCGAGTACTGCGTTCGAAGTGCGCCGCCGCGATGGTGCTGCGCCGCTACGACCGGGACCGCCGACGCTGGGAGCGGCTGGAAGCGGAGTTGGACCTGATCGAGCGCCGGGGCTACGCCTCGTACTTCCTCACCGTGGCCCAGGTCGTCGCCGACACCCGAGCGCTCGGCATCCGGGTCGCCGCACGGGGCTCCGGCGCCGGCTCGCTGGTCAACCACCTCCTGGGCATCGCCACCGCCGACCCCGTCGCGCACGGCCTGCTCATGGAGCGCTTCCTGTCCGACCAGCGCACCGAGTTGCCCGACATCGACATCGACGTGGAATCCGCCCGCCGGCTGGAGGTCTACCGCACCGTCCTGGACCGCTTCGGCCCGGAACGGGTGGCGACCGTCTCCATGCCCGAGACCTACCGCGTCCGCCACGCCGTACGGGACGTCGGCCTGGCGCTCGGGCTGGATCCCGACAGGGTCGACCGGCTTGCAAAATCGTTTCCTCACATCCGTTCCCGCGACGCCCGCGCCGCCCTGCAGGAGCTTCCCGAACTGCGCGGCATCGACCCCGAGGCGTACGGGCCGCAGATGTGGGATCTGGTGGAGGCCCTGGACGGACTGCCGCGCGGCATCGCCATGCACCCCTGCGGGGTGCTGCTCTCCGACGCCACGCTGCTGCGCCGTACCCCCGTCGTACCGACGAGCGGCGAGGGCTTCCCGATGTCGCAGTTCGACAAGGAGGACGTCGAGGACCTGGGTCTGCTCAAGCTCGACGTCCTCGGGGTGCGGATGCAGTCGGCCATGGCGCACGCCGTGGCCGAGATCGAACGGACCACCGGACACCGGATCGACTTGGAGGACGAGGCGCAGGTGCCGATGGACGACCCGAAGACATACCAGCTGATCAAGTCGTCCCAGACCCTGGGCTGCTTCCAGACCGAGTCGCCCGGCCAGCGCGACCTGATCGCCCGGCTGCAGCCGGAGACCTTCCACGATCTGGTCGTGGACATCTCACTGTTCAGGCCGGGCCCGGTCGCCGCGAACATGGTGGATCCGTTCGTCAAGGCCCGGCACGGACGGCAGGCGCCCCGCTACCCGCACGCGCGCCTGGAGCCGGCGCTGCGGGAGACCCACGGGGTGGTGGTCTTCCACGAGCAGATCATCAAGATCTTCCATGAGATGACCGGATGCGGCTACGCCTTCGGCGACTACGCCCGCCGCGCACTCTCCCGCAGTGACCAGGTGGGCAGGGTGAAGGACTGGTTCGAGGGGCGGGCACTGCGACGCGGCTACGAGCCGGAAGCGATCGAACACACCTGGGAGATCGTCGAGGCGTTCGGCGCATACGGGTTCTGCAAGGCGCACGCGGTGGCCTTCGCCGTACCCTCCTACCAGTCGGCGTGGCTCAAGGCGCACTACCCGGCGGCCTTTTACGCCGGCCTTTTCAGTCACGATCCGGGGATGTACCCGAAACGGCTGCTGCTCGCGGACGCGCGGCGGTGGGGGGTGCCGATCCTGTCACTGGATGTGAACGCGTCGGATTCCACCTACCGGGTCGAACTGGCGTCTGATGCAGGGAGCGGCCGCCCCGTGTACGGCATCCGGCTCGCCTTTTGCGACGTGCACGGGATGAGCGAGGGCGAGGCAGAGCGGATCGTCGCCGGGCGCCCGTACACCTCGCTGCAGGACTTCGTCCACCGCGCCCGCCCCTCCCGCCCCGTCGCTGAACGGCTCGCCCACGTCGGTGCGCTGGACCGCTTCGGCAAGAACCGGCGCGATCTGCTGCTGCATCTCACCGAGTTGCACCGCGGCCAGAGCAGGACCCCTCAGGGCCAGCTGACACTGGACGGGGGCACGGGCAACGGGGACGCCGTGGCGCCCACCCGGTTGCCCGACCTGAACGACGCCGAACGGCTCGGCGCCGAACTGGGCGTGCTGGGCATGGACGCCTCGCGGCATCTCATGGTCGATCACAAGGAACTGCTCCAGGAACTCGGAGCGGTCTCCGCCAAGCAGCTGAAGGATGCCGAGCACGGGCAGATCGTGCTGGTCGCCGGCGCCAAAGGCGCCACCCAGACCCCGCCGGTCCGCTCCGGCAAGCGGGTCATCTTCACCACGCTCGACGACACGACGGGGCTGGTGGACTGCGCCTTCTTCGAGGACAGCCACGACGCCTGCGCGCACACCGTCTTCCACTCCTGGCTGCTCCTCGTACGGGGCGTGGTGCAGCGGCGCGGCGGAGGCAACGGCAAAGCGCTGTCCGTCGTCGGCTCGGCCGCGTGGAACCTGGCGGAACTGGCAGAGCTGCGCCGCACCGGCGGGCTGCCCGCCGTGACGGAGCGGCTGACCGAGCTGGGACCCGCTCCGGGGCCCGCCGCGGACGGCGGTCGAAGCATCCAGCTGGAGACGGGGTACGAGCTGCATCCGTGGGCGGATCTGCAACCACCGGGCGAGCCCACGAAGAACAGCCGCAAGCTGTGGCACCAGAGCCCGGGGAGTGCAGGGTGAGTATTCTCTACATCCACTTCCACGGTGGCATCGGCGAGGAGCTGCACAGCCGTCTCCTTGCGCTACTCGCCGAGTACACACCTGTCGTGCAGGCCCTGCCCCCGGACGCCGCGCTGGCCGACGTCAGCGGCAGCCTGCGCTACTTCGGAGTCGACGCCGCCGCACTGGCCGAGCGCATGCGAGCACGGACCGGAGGCCTGTACGCGGTGCGCGCGACAGTCGGCATCGCCGCGAACCCGCTGCTGGCTCGCATGGTCGCCACCGACGGCCCGCCCTCGGCAGTACGCACCCTGCCCGACGACATCGACGCGGTCACCGCGTTCCTGGCGGGCAAACCCGCCGCAGCCCTGCACGGCGTCGGCCCGGCCACCGCCCGCATCCTCGCCTCGTACGGCCTGGACAGCGTCGACCGGATCGCCGCCGCCCCGCTCGGCACCCTCCAGCGCATCCTCGGCACCTCGGCCGGCCGCCGACTGCACGACGCCGCCCGCGGCATCGACCCGATCCCGGTGACACCGACAGCCCCGCCCCGCTCGCTGAGCGCCGAGCACCGCTTCGACCACGACGAACTGGACCCCGCCCGCCAGCGAGCCGCCCTGCTCCGGCTCACCGACGACCTCGGGCTGCGGCTACGCGGCGAGGCCCGGGTCGCCCGCGCCCTCACCCTCGCCCTCCGCTACGCCGACCGGACGACGACGACCCGCACGCGCAGGCTTCCCGAGCCAACGGCCCACACCCGGGTACTGACGACCGCCGCCTACGGTCTCCACGGCCGCCTCGGTCTGCAGCGCGCCCGAGTCCGCGCCGTCTTCCTGCGCGCCGAGGAGCTGACGACCGCTGAACTGGCCACCCGTCAGCTGTCCTTCGACCCCGCGGACGACAAGGCCCGCCGGATCGAGGCGGTCGCCGACCGAGCCCGTGCCCGGTTCGGCCACGGGATGGTGCAACCGGCCGCAGCGGCCGTGCATCGGCCGACCGGCTGCGGCAGAGAACCGCGAGGCTGACCGAACCGGCCGGCAGGACCGGCCCCGGTCGCACCCCCGCGGCGGCCGACGGCGGGCATCGGTGCCGCGAGCGCCGGCTACGACGTCGCCTGGATGTGCGTCTGATACTCGGTGTAGCTCGGATAGCGCCCTGCCATCCACAGGATGCCCAGCCGTTCCCCGGAGTCCAGGCCGCGTGGGGTGATGGGCCGGACCTGAGTGACCGTGGAGTCCGCGGTGACGGCCTCCCTCTCCCACGTCGTTCCGCCGCTCGTCGTCGTCCAGCGCTCGATCTCGTTGACGGACCCGATCCGGCGGGAGAGGAGGACTACGGACGGGTTGGTGTGATCGAGCGTGATGCCACCGGAGTAGTTGATCTCACCGGGCTTCTCGGCGATCGTGCCGCCGGCGGCGGTCAGCTCCCGGTCCTCCCAAGCGGTGCCGTTCCACCGTGCGTAGTGGTACCGGTGGTCTGTGTCCGTGGGGAACCGCGCGAAGGTGATGACGGGGCGGCCCCGGCCGTCGAGGGCGATGTCGTGAACCCATGACTTCCCGCCGCCCGCGTCGGCGTCGTAGACCTTCGTGGCCTGGGCGGGCGTCACCGCAGTGGACAGGGGCCCGATCCGGCTGCCGTCCGTCCGGTAGAGCGAGCCGGCCCGGTAGTACATGTGGTAGATGCTGGTGTTGAGGTTCCTCGGATGGGCTTCGGTGAAGGCGAAGTGGATGGTGTCGACATCGTTCGACGCCACCTTCACGTAGGGCCGCTGGCCGGGGACCGAGACGAGAGTGGCCGCGTCGGTCCACCGGTCGCCGCCGGTCGTGGTCGACCACGTCGGGTTGTAGTTCCCGCCCCGCCAGAACAGGTACAGCTTGTTGTTCTCCGCGGAGAGCTCCACCGGGTTCGGATAGGTGTAGCCGGTGCCGCCCTCGGTGTTGGTGGGGATCTCCTTGGTTCTCTCCCAGCCCCGGCCGACGTCCTCAAGCGCCACGGACCGCCGGTAGTACATGGAAGGGCCCTGGTGCCCGGACCAGAACACCACGACATGGCCCGTGTGGCGGATGAGGATCGACGGGGTGTTGTGGTCGTCGATCTCGAAGCCGGCGTCGAGCGTGGAGGTCACATACTCGCCGCTGTCGTGATCGTACTGCGTCACCCTGATGTCGCCGGACGAGGTGATGTACCCGACGAAGGTGCGCCGGTACCGGCCGCGGTGATGCACTGCCCGTGGGTCACCGAACCAGCACCACGCGCCGCTGGGGGCCAGGGTGTGGGTTGCGGGGAGAGCTGCCGCGGCAGCCCCGGCGCGGAGGCCGGCGGCCTGTGCCGCGGGAGTCGCTGCCGCCGCGGCGAACGCCCCTGCGGCCGAGGCGAGTCCGCCCAGTACGGCGCGACGTGTGGGGGGTTTGGGGGGTAAAGTCACCATCTGATCCTTTCGGTGTGGTCAACGCGCTGTGCCTGCCGACCTCACGATCATGCTCACTTCACACCTCGGGAACCTCCAGCCGGCTGATCCGCAGCGCCCCCTTCGGTTCGCCGGGGTGACGGCTGGTCATGCTGAGCCGGAGGCTCGTCGTCCGCAGCCGGTCGAAGACGATGAGGGTGGGCGCGTCCGACATGCGGGCCCACTCCACGGCGGCGTGGCGGACCGGGACGTAGCGGTGCCGGTCGGGGTCCCACGCGGCGACCTCCACCGTGGCCGGAAGACTGTGCCTGTCGTCCACCGTGAAGGAGGCCTCCGGCCGGTCCACGCCGCGCGGGCGGTCCCACCTCACCGACACCCGGTCGCTGCACCGGGCCCCGTCGAGCGCGGGCAGCAGGGCCGTGGGCTCTGTGCAGAACGCGTTGGACCAGCCCGTCTCCGGGTTGCCGTCCAGCATCATCGCGGGCAGCGTGTCGGGCTTGCCGGAGTAGCTCGCGTCGGCGACCGGGCGGTCCGGGGGCACGGGCTCCGGGCCCGGAGTGAAGCGGGCGGGCGGCGTGGTGGCCGGGTCCCGGGCCGGGTCGGTCCGCACCGCGGCAGTCCCCGTGCGCAGCCCCCCGGCCCGCGCCGTGACGGTGAGGCGGCCCGGACGGGTACCGGACCGGGCCACGGCCAGGGCCTTGCCGTGGAACGCCGTCCAGGTGCTGGCCTGGTACCGTTCCGCGCTCTCCTGCCGCCCGTTGTCGACGCCGGCCAGCGAGCCGCCGGCGACGTCGAACGCCAGGCGGTGCGCGGCGTCCGGCACCACGGTGCCGTGCGCGTCCACCACCTCCGCGGTCACGAAGCAGAGCGATCTGCCGTCGGCCGGCATCGCGTCCCGGTCCGGGGTCAGGCGCACCGCGTGGGCGGGGCCCGCGGTGCGCAGCACGTCGGTGGCGACGGTCCGGCCGCCGCGCCGGGCCACCGCCCGCAGCTCGCCGGGCGCGAACGGCACCCGCCAGGTGAGGTGCAGTTTGCCCGCGCTGCCGTTCGGGCTGGTGTAACTGCCCGGCCACGGCCCGCCGGTGACGGCCTTGTCGTCCCCCGTCGCCTCGGTGGTCTCCAGGTACGGGCGGCCGTCCACCGTCGTCTTGCGGTCGAACGTGCGCACGCCGACCGATCTCCCGTTCAGATACAGCTCGACCGTGTCGACGTTGGTGTACGCCCAGACCTCCACCGTCTCGCCCTCCTGGTGAGCGGTCCAGTCCATGGGAAGCAGGTGCACCATGGGCTCGCTGGTCCACTGGCTCTGGAACACGTAGTACAGGTCCTTGGGGGAAGCCCGCGGTGTCGACGGCGCCGAAGAACGCGGTCTTGACGGGGAAGACGTCGTACGGCATCGGCTCGCCGATGTAGTCGATGCCGGACCACAGGAACTGGCCGGCGAAGAACCGCCGGTCCCGGTCCTTCTTCAGCCCGTACTCGCCGCTTATCGCCCATGGCGCGAGGCTGTTGTCGTACGAGGAGACGGCGCGGCGGCCGGGGGCGTGGTTCTCGCCCGTGTTGAGGTGTTCGGGCTCCTGGTAGGTGCCGCGTGTGGACGTGGACGAGGCGGACTCCGACTCGAAGAGGAACAGCTTCGGGTAGCGGGCGTGCAGGGCGTCCACCGAGGCCGCGGTGTTGTAGTTGAGGCCGAGTCCGTCGAGCTTGGCGAGCATCAGGTCGGCCGGGGACCCCTCCTCCGGCAGACTGCGGTATTTGTCGGAGCCGATGACGATCGGGCGGGTGTCGTCGAACTGCCGGATGCCCTCGATGAGACGGTCGGCCATGGCCAGGCCGGCCGTACTGGTGGAGTCGGGAATCTCGTTGCCGATGGACCACATGATCACGGCGGGCGAGTTGCGGGCGGCGCGGACCATCTCGGCGATGTCGGCGGCGCTGTGCTTGTCGAAGAAGCGGCCGTAGTCGTACCGGTTCTTGCCACGCCGCCAGCAGTCGAACGCCTCCACCACCATCATGATGCCCAGCCGCTCACAGGCGGCGATCATCTCGGGGGCGGGCGGGTTGTGGGAGGTGCGCAGGGCGTTGACGCCCATGTCCCGCATGAGTCGGAGCTGCCGTTCCACCGCGTCGGGGCTGACGGCGGCGCCGAGCGCGCCGAGGTCGTGGTGCAGGTCGACTCCCTGGAGCTTGGTGTACTCGCCGTTCAGGAACACACCGTCGTCGGGGTCGACGGCCACGTGCCGGGTGCCGAACGTGGTGTGGTGCACGTCGGTGGTCCGGCCGTCGGCGGTGCGCAGTTCGGTGCGCAGGGCGTAGAGGTGCGGCTCGGTGGTGGACCACAGGCGTGGCCCGTCGACGGCGAGGTCGTGCACGACCGTCTCGGTGCCGCCGGCGGGAGCGCGGACGGTGACGGAGGCGTCGGCCACGGAGTTGCCGTCCGGGTCGAGCACGGTGGTGCGGACGATCACGCCGGTGTGGCGGGTGTGCGTGCCCGCGTTCGCCACCTCGACGCGGGCACGCACCGTGGCGCTCGCCGCGCGCCCGCCGCGCAGGGCGCCGGCCAGGCCGGGGGTGGTGACCCGGGTGCCCCAGCGGGACACGTGCACCGGGTCGGTGATGACGAGCCGCGCGTTCCGGTAGATGCCGCTGCCGGGGTACCAGCGGCTGCTGGGCAGCCGGTTCCGCGCCTGGACGGCGAGGACGTTCCGCGTGCTGCCGTCGGTGTGCAGCAGGTGGGTGAGGTCGAACGCGAATCCGGCGTACCCGTAGGGGTGGCGGCCGACGAGCACGCCGTTGCAGTACACGGCCGCATCCATGTGGACACCGTCGAACTCGGCCGAGATCCGGCTCCCGGCGAGCGCGGCCGGCACCGTGAAGGCGTACCGGTACCAGCCGAGGCCGCCGGGCAGGTACCCGGTGCCGCCGCCGGTGTCGTACTCGGTGGTGGGGGTGAATTCGATGCTCCAGTCGTGCGGCACGGCAACCCGCCGCCAGCCGCTGTCGTCGTGGTCCGGCTCGGCGGCCCCCGCGTACGGGCCCGTGCTGTCGTCGGTGCCACCGTCCGGGCTGACGAGGGCGAACCGCCAGCCGTCGCGCAGGGGAACGACCTCCCGGCCCCCGGCGGCACCGGCCCGGGCGGTGCCGACGACCGCGGCGGCGCCGCCTCGGTACGGACGCCGCGGTGCGGTCGGACTGCGGAAACGCTGCGCCATGGATCGCCTCCCGGGTGGTTTGCACAAGCACTGGTTGGGGTCGCCGGTGTAGGTCCACTGGGAGATGCGGGCGCCGTCGACGGTGGAGGTCCCGTCGATGTCGGCGGCCTTGCCGCTGTGCCGGGCCACCAGCGTGGAGTCATCCGGCCCGGGCCGCCGGACCGGATGACTCCTTGGGTGGGGGGGGACAGGCGGACTGCTCCGTTACGGGGTGGTCGAGTCGCGTTCGCAGCGTCCGCGAACGACGTCGATGACCGCCGTGACCGGACCTTTGCCGGTCGTCCCCGTGACCGTCACCTCACCCGGCTTGTCGGTCGCGCCGGGCGGCAGCGGCTGCCAGCGGACAGGGACACGGGTGGTCGTGTTGTCGGCGGTGGTGAGCATCCGGATGGAGGAGGGCAGTTTCGGGGCGGCGCCCACCGAAGTGGTGGTGTAGACGGTGTCCTGGAGGATGTGCTTGGCGCGGCTGGCGTTGAAGACATCGATGGAGGCGTGCGGCTCCCAGGTGTTCTCCAGTTCGGGCACCTCCCGGAACATGGTCTGGAAGCCGGCCGGCTCCCACACCAGCACATCGGAACCCCGGTTGTCGATCAGGTCGTTTGCGGCCTGGAACACCCGCTGGACAGCGTCCGCCTGCCCCTGGATGGTGCGCGGGTACGGGGAGCCGGGTACCGGCGAGCCGTCGCCACCGGAGGCGGGGTAGGCGGTTTCGGCGATGTCGATCTCGTAGCCGGGATGGGTGGTGGCGATGGTGTGCAGGTTGTGATCCAGCATCTCTGGCGTACCGTGCCACTCCGGGTAGTACGAGATGGCCAGCACGTCGGGGTTCTGCCCCTTCGCCTGCACCCGGGTGAGGAACTGGTCCCAGAACTCCATGGTCTTGGCGAGTCCGTCGTTGTCCTTGTCGACGATCACGTGGATCTCAAGCTTGGACTTCGGTGACGCGTCGCGGACGGCCTTCATCCCGGCCGCGGCCAGGGTGGTGAACCGGTCCCACGACTCGTCGTAGAGCTTCTGCTCCGCCGGGTCGGTCGACTTCCAGTACTTCCACAGCAGGCCGCCGCCGGGCTTGGACTGGTAGATATCGGCCTGGTCGACGAAATACGGCGGAGCCGTCGTGCCGATCTCGGCCGCCTCGCTGCCGTAGAGGAAGCCGTTGATGATCTCGTTACCGACGGCGACCTTCTTCGGCGTGGTGCCCTGCTGGATCAACCGGTCCAGATAGTCGGCGGTGAAGTCGTACACGGCCTCGGTCAGCTCCGGGAACTCCAGCTCGGCCCAGTCGCGTGGCTTCGGTTGCTTGCTCGGGTCCGCCCATGAGTCGGCGTAGTGGAAGTCGATGCCGAGGCTCATGTCCCGCTGCTTGATCCACTTCGCCGACTCCAGTGAGCGCTCCGGACCCTGGCGCGGTATCGGCGTCAACTCACCGGTTCCCTCGCTGCGCGGTTCGTTGAATATCCGCAGCCGGGTGTGCTGCATGCCGCGGTCCTTGACCACGTCGAGCAGGTGGGGCCCGGCGCCGCGGTCTTCGGCCAGGGGGTCGACCCAGTACTGCCGGTCCTGGTGGTCGTCCACCCAGGACAGGTCGGCGCCGAGGACGAGGTCGTCGCGCAGGTAGTTGAAGACCTGAAGCTCGCTGACACCGGCCCGGGCACGGTCCGGCCCACCCGTGAACGTCAGCCGGACGAAGCGCGTGTCCGGCCGGGTGAACAGGTGTACTTCCCCTCGCGACACGGCTCGGTTGCGGGACCTGTCGGCGATGGTCTTCCACGTGCGGCCGTCGGATGAAGCGTCGACGACGTACCGGTGGGCCACGTCGCGGTCCGGGAACAGCACCTTGACCTTGCGCAGGTTGTCGTAGCTGCCACCGAGGTCGACGGTGAGCCGCTGCCGGGCGCCGGGACGATCGGGGCGCCAGGACGTCGCCGGGTCGCGGTCGACGGCCAGCCCGGCGGTCGCCGAGCCGCTGCTGGCCTTCGCCGAGGCCCAGGGCTTGGCGGCGATGTTGCTTTCGATGGGCTTGATGTCCGCGGTTCCGTAGATCGCATGGGCCGGCGCGGGCACCATGAGCAACGTCGCAGACGCCACGGTGACCAACGTCGTCGTGCCCGCGATGACGCGGGCCGGACGCTTGCTGCTCATGTTCTTCTCCTGACGAGGTGACGACGTGTGGCAGGAAGGGTCCAGCACGCTCTGCCGGCCGAAGAGACCGGCAGAGCACGGGATATCAGGCAGTCGCAGGAGCGACATCAGGTCGTGACGAGGGAGAGCCGGTCGACGGTGAGGCCGCCGGAACCCGACGCCCGCGAGGTGCAGTCGACGTGGCGGGGCTGGATGCACGAACCCGGTCGTGACAGCCTCGTCGGCCCCGGCGCCGTCGAGATGCATCGCCCGCGGTCGGCGACGGGAACTCGGGCATCGGCGGCCTCCGTGTCGGAGATGTTAAAACGGTTACTACGCCGACGACATGGGTGTGTCAACCCACCGGGTCGATTTCGTTGTCTGCACCGGTATTGATCGTGCTATGACTCGCCCTTAGGCTCGACCTCCCCCGCTGCAAGCGCTTTAACCTACGGCCCCGAACGATCAAGGGGTGGGCACTCGATCGGAAGGCTGGTGCACGCGTCATGGCAGTGTCACGAAGGAGGCTGCTGGCGCTCGGCGCCGGGGCCGCCGCCGGCGGACTGGGGCTCGCGGGCTGCGGCTCGCAGCGCTCGCTCGGCAGGTCGGACGAGATCACGATGTGGGCCTGGGACCGGTCCGTGAGCGACGAGTTGGTCGCCCGGGCCGAGACCGAGGGCATACCCGGGGCCGAGGGCTTCCGGGTCAGCCGGACCAACGTCGGCGGCAACTACAACACCAAGGTGCGCACCACGCTCGCCGGCAAGTCCATGGTGCCGGACATCATCGGCATCAACGCTGACGTGGCCACCTACTTCACCAACCAGGACATGTTCATCGACCTGAACGACTTCGGCGCGGCCGAGCTGAAGAGCATGTACCTGGACTGGAAGTGGAACCAGTGCATCACGCCCGAGGGCCGGATGATCGCGTTCCCCATGGACACCGGCCCCACCGGGCTGTACTACCGTACCGACCTGCTCAAGGAGGCCGGGATCACCACCGACCCGGAGGAGCTGGCCGCCCGGGCCCCGGACTGGGACGGCTTCATCGCCCTGGGCAAGGAACTGCAGAAGTCCCAGGAGCGGGCGGTGATCTGCCCCAACCTCAGGAAGATCTGGGACGTCCGGATGGGTCAGCTCGGCGGCGACAGGTATATGACCGAGGACGGCCAGTACATCGGGGATCGCGACGAGATCCGCGAGATCTTCGAACTGGGCTACCGGGTGTCCCGGGAGGGCCTGTCGGCCGGTGCCCTGGACGGCTCCAGCGATGTGGAGGGCGTGGTCGCCAGCGGCCGCCAGCCAGTCTCCATCGGCGCGACGTGGTGGGGCCTCGCCTACCCGGAGGCGGTCGCACCGGACACCGAGGGCAAGTGGCGGGTCACCACCCCGCCCGGCGGCGCCGGCAATGAGGGCGGCTCCTTCCTGGCGATCACGAAGTACTCGAAGAACCCCGAGGCGGCCTTCACCTTCATCTCCTGGCTGCAGTCGCCGGAGAACCAGGTCACGGCGTTCACGGAGATGTCGCTGTTCCCGTCCTCGCCGCTCTCCTTCGAGATGCCGGAGATGCGCGAGCCGCGGCCCTTCTACGGCGGGCAGCGCACCATCGAGGTGTTCGCCCCGTCCGCGCGAGAGGTCAAGACCGCCTACCGGAGCCCGTACGACCGCGTGATCGACCCCATCATGTTCGACGAGATGGCCAACGTGGACGCCGGCAAGAGCGTCGAGGCGGCCTGGAAGGACGCCCAGGACGACATCGAACGCGAGCTGACCCGCGAGGGGGTGTTCTGACATGAGCCTCACCGAGACCCTGCGCGGGCGCGCGGGCAAGCTGCGCGGGAACGGCGTCAAGCCGCCGCCGGACGGATCCAAGCCCCTGCCCGGCTGGCGCCGCTACTGGCCGATGTACGCGGCGGTGTCCCCGTTCTTCCTCCTCTTCGCCGTCTTCGGCGTCTTCCCGGTCGCCTTCTCCATCTACCTGTCCTTCATGTCCTGGGACGGCATCGGGGACATGCAGTCGATCGGCTGGGAGAACTACGAGTACCTGGTGACCGACCCCGACTTCTGGAAGTCGATCACCAACACCCTGATCATCTGGATCCTTGCCACCGTCCCGATGGTCTTCCTGGCGCTGGTCATCGCCTACGCGCTGCACACCACCGTGCGGTTCAAGGCGTTCTACCGGGTGGCCTACTTCATCCCGAACGTCACCTCGATCGTGGCGATGACCATCGTCCTCGGCTCGGTCTTCAGCGACAGCTCCGGGCTGCTCAACAGCATGCTGCGGGCGATCAGCGCGGGCGAGGTCGGCTGGCTGTCCGACCCGTGGGCGATGAAGGTCTCCGTCGCGTTGATCACCATCTGGCGATGGCTCGGCTACAACACCATCATCTGCCTGGCCGGCCTGCAGGCCATCTCCAGCGACGTGTACGAGGCGGCCAAGGTCGACGGCGCCAACGCCCGCCAGACGTTCTTCCGGATCACCATCCCGATGCTCCGCCCGGTGATCCTCTTCGTCGTCATCACCTCCACCATCGGCGGGCTGCAGCTGTTCACCGAACCGCACGTGATGTTCCCGGACGACACTGGGAACGTCGGCGGGCCCGGTGGCGAGGCCACCACCATCGTGCTCTACCTGTACCAGCAGGCGTTCATCTTCAACCGGTTCGGCTACGGCGCGGCCATCGGCTGGGCGCTGTTCATCCTGATCGCGGTGTTCTCGATCATCAACTGGCGGCTGGTCGCCGGCCGCGGCGAGGACGCGATGGGCACCCCCAAGACGAAGGCGAAGGGGAAGGGGAAGTCCCGTGCGCGCTGAAACCGCCGCCCGAGTACGGACGGTCCTGGGCCACGTCATGCTGATGGTCGGCGTCCTGGTCACGATCTTCCCGTTCTACTGGATGTTCGTGATGGCCTCGAACACGACCGGGGACATCTTCGCCTACCCGCCCAAGCTGCTCCCCGGCTCCCACCTGTGGGAGAACATGAACAAGGTGTTCGACGAGATCGACTTCTGGGGGTCGATGGGCATCACCATCGTGGCGGCCACCGCGGTCACCTTCCTGGTGCTGTTCTTCGACTCGCTGGCCGCCTTCGCCTTCGCCAAGTACGACTTCCCCGGGCGGCGGGTGCTGTTCTGGATCGTGCTGGCCACCTTCATGATCCCGATGCAGCTGGCGCTGGTGCCGCAGTTCGTCACCCTGGCCTGGCTCGGCTGGGTCGGCTCGCTCAAGGCGCTGATCATCCCCGCTGCGGCCAACGCGTTCGGGATCTTCTGGATGCGGCAGTACGCGCAGGGGGCGATCGCCGACGAGCTGATCCACGCGTCGAGGGTGGACGGAGCCGGGTTTTTCCGGCAGTGGTGGACGGTGGGGCTGCCGGTGCTGCGCCCGGGTCTGGCGTTCCTGGGGATCTTCACCTTCTTCCACATCTGGAACGACTACCTCTGGCCGCTGATCGTGATGACCGATCAGGGCAAGGTGACACTGCAGGTGGCCGTGCAGCAGTTGAACGGTGCCTACACCACCGACCAGTCGATGGTGATCGCCGGGGCGTTCATGTCGGTGATCCCGCTGATCGGGGTCT
>NZ_BAAAPF010000098.1:0-21795 GCF_039531005.1 Streptomyces synnematoformans | reverse complement strand
CCACGCCCGGGCCGCGCCCCTGCGCGGGCACCCGCACCCCGCCCGGCGGCCCCGCGACGGCGCCGACCGGACCCGGACCGCCCCCCGGCGGTCCCGGCGACGGCACCCCCGCGGCCCGCTGCTGCAGCTCCCGCGCCACCTTGTCGTCCGGCCTGCCGATCAGCCAGTCACGGCTCGGCACCACCAGACCCGCAGGAGTGAACGCAATCTTCCGCAGCTCCGCCTGACTGCCGGTGTCCTTGCGCCACAACCCGCTCACGATGTCGATCGCCTCGGCCGGCGTCGAGGCGAACTCCAGTCCGGCGTACACCGGTGCGCACGCGTCGAGCCCGAGGTCCTGCGCGGTCAGCCGGCGGCCGAGGCGCCGGGTGAACACCTCGGCGATCAGCGCCGGCGTCGTGCCGCGCGGTTGCTGGCCGCGCAGCCAGCGGGTCACCGACGTTTTGTCGTACCGCAGGTCGAGGCCGTGTTCGAGGCCTAGCTGATCGACTCTGCGGGCGAGCCCCGCGTTGGAGAACCCGGCCTCGGAGATGAGGGCGGCGAGCTGGCGGTTGGGAGGTCGCTGTGAAGGTCGTTCCGTCGTCACCTGTGGGGTCTCCTGCCTGGGCCTCCGGGAACGGCGCGAATGTAGCGGCGAAACAAGCCCCACTCGCCGCATTCGTCCCAGCTTCATTCGATCGTGTGAGGAGACCCGAGCGCAGGGCGGGAACGTATACCGCCGTAGAGTGGAGAGGTCGGCTGGAATGTAGTCAGCCGCACCTGCCGGACGGCGTACGCGCGCCGAGGGCGAGAGAGCGCGAACAGCGCGAGGAGGGCACCGTGGGCGAGCTGCGCTTCGTTCACCTGGGTTTCGGCGAGGACGCCGTCGAGTACCTGGAGGCTTGGCAGGAGCAACGGCGCGTGCACGCCGCGCGCTTCGCGGAGGAGATCCCCGACACCTGTCTGCTGCTGGAGCATCCGCCGGTCTACACCGCGGGCCGGCGCACCGCCGAGGACGAGCGCCCCCTCGACGGCACCCCCGTGGTGGACGTGGACCGCGGCGGGAAGATCACCTGGCACGGCCCCGGGCAGCTGGTCGGCTATCCGATCATGAAGCTGCCGCGCCCCGTCGACGTCGTCGCGCACGTACGCCGGCTGGAGGAGGCGCTGATCCGCGCCTGCGCCGACTTCGGCCTGGAGACCACCCGGGTCGAGGGCCGCAGCGGGGTGTGGGTGCTGGGCGACCCGGTGGAGCAGCGCGCGGAGCTGGGCGGGCTGTCGCTGGACTTCGACCCGCGGCTGGCGGACGAGGAGTACGACGCACGCCTCGCCGGCCCCGACTACGCGCCCTCCAATGCGGGCCAGCGGCGCGAGGACCGCAAGCTGGCGGCGATCGGCATCCGCGTCGCCAAGGGCGTGACCATGCACGGCTTCTCCCTGAACTGCAATCCGGACAACACCTGGTTCGACCGGATCGTGCCGTGCGGCATCCGCGACGCGGGTGTGGCGTCGCTCTCCGGCGAGCTGGGAAGAGACGTGCCGGTGTCGGAGGTTCTCCCCGTCGTGGAGAAGCATCTGCGCGAGGTCGTGGAGACGGCCGAGCCGCTCCCCCGCGCGGTCTGACTCCCATATTCAGAGGCGTACGCTGGAGAACGCCGAGGAATCGAAAGCTAGGAGCCCGGACGTGTCCGCTGTCGCACCCGACGGTCGCAAGCTGCTCCGCCTGGAAGTCCGCAACAGCCAGACCCCCATCGAGCGCAAGCCCGAGTGGATCAAGACCCGCGCGAAGATGGGGCCCGAGTACAACGCACTGCAGAAGCTGGTCAAGGACGAGGGCCTGCACACGGTCTGCCAGGAAGCCGGCTGTCCCAACATCTTCGAGTGCTGGGAGGACCGCGAGGCGACCTTCCTCATCGGCGGCGAGCAGTGCACCCGGCGGTGTGACTTCTGCCAGATCGACACCGGCCGGCCGGCCGAGCTGGACCGCGACGAGCCGCGCCGGGTCGCCGAGTCCGTACAGCGCATGGAGCTGCGGTACGCCACGATCACCGGCGTCGCCCGCGACGACCTGGACGACGGCGGCGCCTGGCTGTACGCGGAGACGGTGCGGCAGATCCACGCCACCACCCCCGGCACCGGCGTCGAGCTGCTGATCCCCGACTTCAACGCCGTACCCGAGCAGCTCGCGGAGGTCTTCTCCGCCCGCCCCGAGGTGCTCGCCCACAACGTCGAGACCGTCCCGCGGATCTTCAAGCGCATCCGCCCCGGCTTCCGCTACGAGCGGTCCCTGGAGGTCATCACGCGCGCTCGCGAGGCCGGGCTGGTGACGAAGTCGAACCTCATCCTGGGCTTGGGCGAGGAGCGCGAGGAGGTCAGCAGGACGCTGCGGGACCTGTACGAGGCGGGCTGCGAGCTGATCACCATCACGCAGTACCTGCGGCCCTCCCCCAGGCACCACCCGGTGGAGCGGTGGGTCAAGCCGCACGAGTTCGTGGAGCTGCAGGAGGAGGCGGAGGAGGTCGGCTACGCCGGCGTCATGTCCGGCCCGCTGGTGCGGTCCTCGTACCGGGCGGGGCGGCTGTACCGGCAGGCCGTGGAGAAGCGCGCCCGGCCCGCGGCGTAACGGCGGCGGGGGCGCGCCCCGGCGTGCCGCCGCTGTGGGCTTCACCACGCTTTGACCGCCGGGCCACGCCCTGGTAACACCGTGGGGTGAGCATGGACCCCGACCAGCTTTGACATCCCTGACTCCGCGACCGCCGAGGGGGGCCGCCGTGCCGTCGTCACCGTCGTCGTTACCGTCCTGGCCGCCGCCCCGGCCGACCGTCACCGGGGTGCTGCGCACCATCGAGGGGCTGCTGCTGCGCGGCGAGCAGCGCACCGCCCGGCGCAACGCCTGGGACGCCGTGCTGGAGGACCGCCGCCGGGCCAGCGCCCGGCGGGAGTCGGAGTCGGCGGTGGGGAGGGCGGGCCCGGTGGGCGGTACGTCCGCACTGCCCCGCTAGCCGCGGGCGCCGGCACCCCCCGGCGCCCGCGCCCCGGCCCCGTACGGCCTGCGGACGGTCTCCGGCCGGCCTGTGGACCGGCCTCCCACCGGCCGCCGGCCCCGCGTCGGCCTGGGTGCCGGCCCCGTGTCGGCCCCGGTGCCGGGCCCGGTCTGTCGTCGGGTCCGGCTGGCCGTAGAATTCGCGGCATGGCCAGCAGTGAACCCACACCCGAGAAGACCGGGCGTCTGAAGCAGATCGCCCTCACGTACAAGATGACCAGGCGGGCCGATCCCAAGGTCGGTCTGATCGTTGCGGGCGTGGGCATCCTGGTCCTCGGCGCCGCCCTGGGAGTCGGCTTCCTCATCGGGCATCCGGTCTATCTGGGCATCGTCGGTTTCCTGCTGTCGCTGCTCGGCATGGCGATCGTGTTCGGGCGGCGCGCGGAGGCGGCGGCGTTCGGCCAGATGGAGGGCCAGCCGGGCGCGGCCGCGGCGGTGCTGGACAACATGAAGCGCGGCTGGACCGTCACCCCGGCGGTGGCGATGACCCGGCAGCAGGACGTCGTGCACCGGGCCGTGGGCAAGGCGGGCATCGTGCTGGTCGCCGAGGGCAACCCGAACCGGCTGAAGGGCCTGCTGGCGGCCGAGAAGAAGCGGATGAACCGGGTCGTCGCGGACGTTCCCGTGCACGACGTCGTCGTGGGCAACGACGAGGGCCAGGTGCCGCTGAAGAAGGTGCGCACCACGCTGATGAAGCTGCCGCGGGTGCTGCAGGGCCCGCAGGTCACGCAGGTCAACGACCGGCTGAAGGCGCTGGGCGACCTGATGAGCAACATGCCGGTCCCGAAGGGCCCGATGCCGAAGGGCATGCGCATGCCGAAGGGCGGCGGCAAGCTGCGCTGAGCGCGCGGCGCCCGGCGGCCCGTTCCGTACGCAGAAGCGGGGCGGGCCCTAGATCCGCACCTCGACGGCGCGTGCCACGCGGTCGTGGAGGCCGCGGGTGTCGCGGTCGAAGACGACGGCCGGGATCAGCAGGCAGAGCAGGACGGTGCGGACGACCGTGGCGAGGAAGCCGAGCCGGGGGCCACGCTCGGAGACGACGCGGATACGCACGATCCGCTTGCCCGGCGTGAGACCGACCGTGCCGACCATCAGCACGGTCATCACGAAGAAGACGGCCATGGTCCACAGCGCCACCGACTGGCTCTCGCCGTCGGCGAACAGGCCGTAGGCGATCAGCTGGCACAGCATCCAGTCGATGACCAGCGCCGCGATCCGCCTGCCGACCGGCGCGACGGAGCCGGGCCCCGTCTCGGGCAGGCCGAGGCGCTCCCCTCGGTAGCCGAAGTCGACGCCCATGTCCTCGGCCGCCGAGCGGGGGCCGGAGAGCCACGAACCGATTGCTTGCCGCTTCTCCGCGTTGTCCACGTATCCACGGTACTGCCCGCCCCCGGATCCCCCGCCTCGCCCCCTGCCGGCCGATCCCGGACGGCATACGATTCCGGCCACCCGCCGGGCGCCCGGGCGAGCCTCCGGCGGCGCGTTTCCGGGCCGCGCGGAGGTGCGCGGTTAACATCGGCGAAACAAATGGGTCATGCCCGAGAAATCCCGGGTGCCTACGCTCGGGCGAGCAGCCGGCACGCCGGCACCCGCCGGTACGCGCACCCGCGCGGACTCAGCAGGCTTACCCGTCCCCTCGCGGCGGGACATAGGAGGAGTTGGATGTTCCAGAACGCCGACGAGGTCCAGCAGTACATCGCGGACAACGACGTGAAGTTCGTCGACGTGCGCTTCTGCGATCTGCCGGGCATCATGCAGCACTTCACGGTGCCCGTCGAGGTCTTCGAGCCCGGCGGCCAGCTGATGTTCGACGGCTCGTCCATCCGCGGCTTCCAGGCCATCCACGAGTCCGACATGGCGCTCGTGCCGGACCTCTCCACGGCCCGCGTCGACCCGTTCCGCAGGGACAAGACGCTCAACGTCAACTTCTTCATCCACGACCCGATCACCGGCGAGCAGTACAGCCGCGACCCGCGGAACGTGGCCAAGAAGGCCGAGGCGTACCTGGCCTCCTCCGGCATCGCCGACACCGCCTACTTCGGCCCCGAGGCGGAGTTCTACGTCTTCGACGACGTCCGCTTCGAGACCAAGGCGAACGCCGGCTACTACCACATCGACTCCGAGGCCGGCGCCTGGAACACCGGCGCCGTCGAGAACGGCGGCAACCGCGGCTACAAGGTCCGCTACAAGGGCGGCTACTTCCCCGCCCCGCCGGTCGACCACTTCGCCGACCTGCGCGCGGAGATCTCCCTCGAACTGGCGGCGTCCGGCCTCCAGGTCGAGCGCCAGCACCACGAGGTGGGCACCGCCGGCCAGGCGGAGATCAACTACAGGTTCAACACGCTGCTGGCCGCCGCCGACGACCTGATGCTCTTCAAGTACATCGTGAAGAACGTCGCCTGGCGCAACGGCAAGACCGCGACCTTCATGCCCAAGCCGATCTTCGGCGACAACGGCTCTGGCATGCACTGCCACCAGTCGCTCTGGGCGGGCGGCGAGCCGCTCTTCTACGACGAGCAGGGATACGCGGGCCTGTCGGACACCGCCCGCTACTACATCGGCGGCATCCTCCGCCACGCCCCGGCGCTGCTGGCCTTCACCAACCCGACGGTGAACTCCTACCACCGCCTGGTCCCCGGCTTCGAGGCCCCGGTCAACCTGGTCTACTCGCAGCGCAACCGCTCCGCCGCGATCCGCATCCCGATCACCGGCGCCAGCCCCAAGGCCAAGCGCATCGAGTTCCGCGCCCCGGACTCCTCCGGCAACCCGTACCTGGCCTTCTCCGCCATGCTGCTGGCGGGCCTGGACGGCATCAAGAACAAGATCGAGCCCGCCGAGCCGGTCGACAAGGACCTCTACGAGCTGGCCCCCGAGGAGCACGCCGCGGTCCCCCAGGTCCCGACGAACCTCCCGGCCGTGCTGGAGTCCCTGGAGTCCGACCACGAGTTCCTCCTCCAGGGCGGCGTCTTCACCGCCGACCTGATCGAGACCTGGATCGACTTCAAGCGCACCCAGGAGATCGCCCCGCTGCAGCTCCGCCCGCACCCGCACGAGTTCGAGCTGTACTTCGACGTCTGAGGGCTGGAGTCGGGGCCGGCTTCCCATGCGGCCCCGACCGCTCCCAGCGGTGGGGATCACTCCGGCCAGGCGCTGGACTGGATGATCTACACGACGTTCTCACGCCGGAACGACGGATCGACGTGGGCGAGGACGGCGCCGTGAGCGTCAGGGCTGACCACAACCCCACGGATCCCGACATGGCCACGACGGTGCCGGCCGTTCACACCTCCGGTGATCGTGCCGCGAACTGCTCGTGGCCGAGGACACGCAGGAGGGCGAGCTTCTCCGCGGCCTCCGAGCGTGGTGGGGCGGAGAGGACGAGGAGCGTCTGCGACTGGTCCTCGGTGAGGAGGGCCTGGCAGTCGAGTTCCATCGCTCCGACTTCGGGGTGCAGAAGCGTCTTGTGGTCGTCGAAGCGGGTTGCGACCTCGTGGTGCCGCCAGAGCTGACGGAACTCGTCGCTCTCCTTGCCCAGGGCGCGGACGAGATGCCCGGCGCGTGAGTCGGTGCCTGCGAGGCCGTAGGCGAGGCGGAGGCTGGCGACGTGTGCGCGGCTCTGCCGGGGGTGGTGAGCGTCCGGGTAGACAGCGCGCTCCGCGGGGTCGGTGAACCAGCGGTAGATGCCTGAGCGGGCGAGGCCGGTGAAGCGGGTGCAGTTGCCGAAGAGCGTGGCCGCGAGGCGGTTCTGGACGAGGGTCTCGGCGAGGCTGGAGAGCACGAGGGCCGGGGTGTGGTCGAGGCAGTCGAGCACCCTCTGCAGCTGCGGGGCCACGTGCGTGTCGAGCGGGGGCCGGCCCGGCGCGTTGCGCCCGCTGATCCGGTAGAGGTGGTCGCGTTCGTCGGCGGTCAGGCGCAGTGCCCTGGCGAGCGCGCCGAGCATCTGCTCGGACGGCTGCGGGCCGCGGCCCTGCTCAAGCCGTGTGTAGTAGTCCGGCGACATCCCCGCCAGATCCGCGACCTCGCCACGGCGCAGCCCCGTGACCCTCCGGCGTGCGCCGACGGCGATACCCACGTCCTCAGGCCGGAGGTCCGCACGGCGGCGACGGAGGAAGTCGGCGAGCTGCTGGCGGTCCATACACCCCATTGTGGGCGTTCCGTCGAGCCGGAGGGAGGGATCGCGAATGCTACGACAACCGGTCCTCTCGTGCCCCGGCGGGTTCCGGCGGAAGGTGGAGTCCTCCCCGGAAAGGAACCCCTCATGAAAACCACGGGAAACACCGTCTTCATCGCCGGCGCGACGCAGGGCATCGGCCTTGCTCTGGCCCGCCGATTCCACGAGGCCGGGAACACGGTCGTCATCGGCGGTCGCCGCGCGGACGTGCTCGATCGGCTGGCGGCCGAGGACGGCTTCGCCACGGTCGTGATCGATGTCACCGATCCCGACTCGGTCCTGGCCGCGCGCGATCAGGTTCTCGCTTCCCACCCCGAACTCAATCTGCTCGTCGCGATGGCGGGCATCATGGTGCGTGAGGATGTCACGGAGCACGACTTCCTCAAGGTCGCCGAGCGCACCGTCGAGACGAACGTCCTCGGCACCGTGAGGCTCGTCGCGGCGTTCACCGAGCACCTCCAGACCCGCCCGGATTCGACGATTGTCACCGTGTCGTCCGGGTTGGCGCACACGCCCTTGGCGATCACTCCCAGCTACAACGGGTCCAAGGCGTTCGTCCACCTGTTCAGCGAGACCGTCCGCCTGCAGCTGGCCGACACGAGCGTGAAGGTCGTCGAGCTGTGCGCGCCCGCTCTGCGCACCGAGCTTATGCCCGGCGGCTCCCAGACGGAGGGCTTCTACCCCCTGGAGGACTACATCGACGACACCTGGAAGGTCCTCGCCGAGCAGCCGGACGCCACCGAAGTGATCATCGACCGTGTCAAGCCGCTGCGCTACTCCGAGGTTGAGAACCGATACGCCGCGACCGTCGAGACGGTCAACTCGCACGTCCACTGACCCCGCGCACAGAGCGTCGCCGAGCGGCTCGCGGCGACGGCCGGAGGCCGGTGTCTGACGCCACGG
This sequence comes from Streptomyces synnematoformans, assembly GCF_039531005.1. Lineage (NCBI taxonomy): Bacteria > Bacillati > Actinomycetota > Actinomycetes > Kitasatosporales > Streptomycetaceae > Streptomyces > Streptomyces synnematoformans. The sequence goes on along the minus strand of NZ_BAAAPF010000098.1, from coordinate 13,699 downwards.
CGGAAACCCCACGAGGGCCGCCACGCCGGATCGGGGTGGCGGGTTCGCGGGGCGGCCACCGCTTGCTCAGCGCCCGTTCGCGGTGAGGGTGAGGAAGCGGTCGACCGCGGTGTGGGCGGCGGCGCGGACGGTGTCCTCGCCGGGCGGGTCCTCGCCGAGCAGCACGCGGATCTGCAGATCGCGTACGACGAGGCCGTAGAAGAGCTGGAACGCCTCCTCCGGGTCGTCGAGGTGCAGGTGCCCGTCGTCGGCGAGCCGGCGGAGGTAGCCGGCGATCAGCGGGCCGGTGGTGTGCCGGCCGTGGCGCAGCAGGAGCGCGGCCAGCTCCGGCGAGGTCATGGCGGCCCGGTTCAGCGCCACGGAGACGTCGCCGACGAGGAGCGCCAGCAGGTTGCGGGCGATGGCCACGAGCGTGGCGCGCGGCGGTTCCGCGGGGCGGTCGACGGCCAGGGCGACGGCGGCGTTGACGTCGTGGGCCTGCCGCTCGATGAGCGCGGCGAGCACGCCCTGCCGGTTGCCGAACCAGGTGTACAGGCTCTCCTTCGACGAGCCGGCGCGGGCGGCGACCGCCTGCATCGTCATGCCGCCGACACCGTGTTCCAGCAGTTCGGTGAGCGCGGCGTCCAGCGCGGCCTGCCGCCGGGCCGCCTGCTCGCCCGCGCGCGGCCGGCCGCGGCGGGCGGGCCTGTCTGCCGTCACGGGACACCACCTCCGGTCTTGCCCTTATCCGAACCGCTGCGTACGATTAAAACCGTACCCAGCGGTTCGATTCTACCTGGAGACCGCCGTGCCGCAGACGCTCACCCCCCTTCCGGCCACCCCGCCCGCACCCCACCCCGCCCCGCGGACGGCACGCGCCGCCCGCGGGTGGGCCCTGGCCCTGGCGACCACGGCCATGGCGCTGATCGCGGGCTTTTTCTACGCCTACGCCTGCTCGGTCATGATCGGACTGGCCCGCGTCGACGACCGCACCTTCGTCGACACCATGCAGTGGATCAACGCCACCGTCCGCAACGCCTGGTTCGCGCCCAGCTTCTTCGGCGCCCTCGTGCTGACCGCCGTGGCCGCCGCGCTCCAACTGCACCGCGACCGGCGGCCGGTGCTGGTGTGGATCGCCGCCGCCCTCGTGCTCTACATCGGCGCGTTCGCCGTCACCATGGGCGTCAACGTGCCGCTCAACGACGACCTGGCCGCCGCCGGCGACCCCGAGACCCTGCCCGATCCCGCCGCCGTCCGGGCGGCCTTCGAAGACCGGTGGGTGGCCTGGAACACCGTCCGCACCCTCGCGGCCACCGCCGCCCTCACCTGCCTGCTCCGCGCCCTGGTCCTGCACGGCAGGGCCACCGCACCCGGCCGGGCGCAGGTGGCGGCGCCGAGCCGGCCGGTGCCGCCGGACCGGCGGTAGCGTGAGCCGGCCGGCGGGGGCAGGGGCCGGGGGTCAGTCGCGCAGTTGTTCGTGGATGATTCCCGCGTACGCCTCCTCGCCCCGCTCGTTCGGGTGCAGCGGGGCCGCCGGGGCGGTGGGGACGTAGCCCTCTACCCACTTGTCGCCCGGCGGCTGGCAGGCGTCGTGGCCGCGGCTCGGGGTGAAGACGTCGACGTACTCGGCGCCGTGGGCCGCGGCGCGGTCGGCGATGACGCGGTTCATGTGGTTCACGCTGCCCTGCAGCCAGTCGGCGTCGGCGGCGAGCACCGGCTGGTACGGCCAGCAGCCGCCGGGCTTGATGTAGTCGCCGTAGCCGGTGACCAGGACGCGGGCCTGCGGGGCGCGGGCGCGGATGCCGTCGAGCACGGCGCCCAGCTTGGGGCCCATGGCCTCGATGCGCTGCGCGACGGTGTCGACGCCGCCCTCCGTGAAGCGGTCCTTGCACAGGTCGGCGGTGGGGTCGAGCTGCATGCAGTCCTGGGCGACGCCGACGAGACCGGCGTCGTTGCCGCCGATCGTCAGCGTGACGAGGGTGGTGTCGGCGCCGAGGGCGTCGAACTGCGGGGGCGCCTCGCCCATGTCCACGCCGAGCAGCGAGAGCGACTGCGGCCGCGTCATGTGGTCGGTCTTGGCGCCGCTGCACGTCACGTCGCGCAGTTCGGCGACGCCGAGCCGGTCGGCCAGCTCGTGCGCGTAGTTCTCGGTGGAGCGCCCGCAGGCCAGCGGGCCGGTGGGGAGCGGGATGAGCGGGCCGGAGGCCATCGAGTCGCCGAGGGCGACGTAGACCTCGCCGGCCGCTGCCGAGGCGCCGGCCGCGGCGGTGGCGGCGGCGCCCGGCGCGGGCGCGGCCCCGACGACGAGTCCGGCCGCGGCGGCGGCGCGCAGCATGCCCTTGAGGAGTTTCGGCGCGACGTTCATCAGCGGCTCCCGGCGGTGGGGTGGTCGGAAGTTGTGTCGTGCACATGATGCCGACGGGCGGGGCTGCGCTTAACTGGTCAGTAACGCAGAGTTCTCCGGGAGCCGTTGTGACGCGTGACAACACACCGCTGTGTATCGGCGGCAGCCGGGTCGACGCGCGGCTGCGGGCCCGGGTGCCCGCGCTCACCCGCCGGGTCGTCGACCGGCTGCGGGCCGAGCTGCCCGTGTACGCCGCCCTGCCCCCCGAGGAGGTCGCGGGCGACATCGCCGACATCGTGCAGCGCAGCCTGCGCCTCTTCGCCGACGTGCTGCAGCGCCGCGGCCCGGCGCGCGACGAGGAGCTGGTACGGCAGCGGGAGTCGGCCGCCCAGCGCGCCGAGGAGGGGGTGCCGCTGGACGCCATCCTCAGCGCGTACCAGATCGGCACGGCCATGGGCTGGGAGGAGATCTCCGCCGGGGCGCGGCCCACGGACCTCGCGGACGTGCAGGAGGTGCTGACGCATCTCTTCGTGCTGCAGCGGCAGCTGGTCTCGGCGGTCAGCGCCGCGTACCTGGAGGCCCGGCAGCTGCTCGACGTCCAGGAGCACGCGCCGCGGCACGCGCTGCTGGCCGCGCTGCTCGCCGGCGAGCCGCTGGAGCAGATCGCCCGCCGCACCGGGCTGCGGCCCGCGCCCCGGTACGTCGCGCTGACGCTGCACGTCGCCCCGCACCCCGACGAGCACTCCCCCGGGTCCCGGGCCCGGATCGCCGCCCGGCGCAAGATCCGCCGGCTGCAGACGGCGCTGAACGGCTTCGCCGGCGAGCCGGCGCTCACCGCGCTCGACGCCGCCGGCGGCACCGCGCTGCTGCCGGTGCCGGAGGAGCCGGCGTGGGCGGCGCTGTGCGGGCTGATCGGCCGTACGGAGCGGGCCGTCGGCGCGGCGGTGACCGCCGCGGCGGCCAGCGCCGCGCCGGACGGGCTGCCGGCGGCGGTGGCGCAGACCGCGGACATCGTGGAGCTGGTGCGCCGTACGGACCGGCCGCCCGGCCTGTACCGGCTGGCCGACGTGCTCCTCGACTACCAGCTCAGCCGCCCCAGCGAGGCCCTGGCCGGGCTCGCCGGGCTGCTGCAGCCGCTGGACGGCCGGCCGGAGCTGCTGCACACGCTGGAGACGTACCTGGCCCGCGACCTCGACCGGCGCGGCGCGGCGGCGGCGCTGCACGTGCACCCCAACACCGTGGACTACCGCATCCGCCGCATCGCCCGGCTCACCGGCCTGACCCCGACGATCCCGGCGGACGCCCGCCGTCTGAGCGCGGCCCTGGTCGCCCGCCGCACGTTACGGGCCTGACGGCCCGGAGCGCGGGGACCAGGCGCCGGGGGCGGCGGGGGCAAGGGGGGCACGGGGGCACGGGGGCACGGGGGCACGGGTCCGGGGTCGGTTGCCTTGCGAGGGCGGAGCCGGGCCCGGCAGAGCTGGGTCGCGGCGGTCCTGACGGCGGCGGGGAGCCGGGCGTGACGTGGGGCGGGTGTGACGGGGTGGGCGTGACGGGGACTGCCCGGCCGGCCGCATCGCGGCAGACGGCGGTCCCGGGGCTGCGCCTACGCCGGGGCGTGGGCCGTGACCAGCCACGCCGGGGAGCGCAGCAGCACCCCCGCCGGGGTGACGTACGGGGTCAGGGCCGTGCGCAGCTCGTCCGTCGCCTTCGCCGCCGTGGGAGCGTCGACCTCCGACAGCGGGCCGCGCACGTGCGGGCGGTTCAGCACGAAGTCCATCGCCTCGTCGAGGTCGGCGCCGAGGTCCATCAGCTCGTCCTCGGGGTCCAGCCGCACGTCGACGAGACCCGCGCGGCCGAGCACGTCGCGTACGCGGTCGGGGTCGGCCAGCGAGTTCGGGCCGGGCTCGTTCGCGCCGCCCGGGCCCGGGAGGGTGACGTACCGGCCGAGGGCGGCGCGCGGCACCAGCGAGTACTCGCTCTCCTCCGGCGCCCGCCAGCACACGAACGCCAGCCGCCCGGCGGGCCGCAGCGCCCGCCGTACGTTGGCGAAGGCCGCCACCGGGTCGTCGAAGAACATCACGCCGTTCCGGCTGATCGCCAGGTCGTACGCGCCCGCGGCGAAGTCGTGGACCTGGGCGTCGGCCTGCTCGAAGCGGACGTTGTCCAGGCCCTCCTCGGCCGCCCGGGCGCGCGCCTGCGCGAGCATCGCGGCGGACAGGTCGACGCCGTGCGCGGAGCCCTTGGCGGCGAGCTCCGCGGCCACCCGGGTCGTCTGGCCGCAGCCGCAGCCGATGTCGAGGACGCGGTCGTCCGGGCGCACGTCGGCGCCCGCGAACAGCCGCTCGCTGTAGCGGAAAACCGCCGCGTTGTACTTCTCCTCGTACGCGACCCAGTGGTCGCCCGTCGCCCCGTCCCACTCCAGGGTCCGTGTGCTCTCCGCCACGTCCGCCGCCTTCCGCCGTCTGCCGCACGTGAAGGTCACCGTACGCGGAAGAGGAGGCCGCGGGCGACGGAAAGCACCGCGGCAGGACCCCGGGCACCCCGCTGCCGCCCAGGGTCGGCCCCCGGGCGGCCGCCGCGAGGCGTCACCGTACGCGGAAGACCGGCCCCCGGGCGACGAACGGCAGCGAAGCACCGGCCGGAACCAGGTACGCGTGCTCCCGGCGCACCCGCAGCACGTCGCACCTGCCGTCGGTGATCACCAGCACCGGCGCCGCGCGCGGGAAGTCGTCGGCCCGTTCCAGCAGGTCGACCCCCGGCTGCAGCTCCGTGCCGCCGCGGCCCCGGACGCGGACCCGGCCAGCGATCTCCGTGGCCGGCAGGTAGCCCGCGTCGTACGGCCGGGCGTCGCAGAAGACGACGCGCGCGGCGGGCACGTCGCGGGCCTCGGCGTACGAGGCGATGGCGCCCAGCGCCTTACCGAGGAGCGTGCGGTTCATGGAGCCGGAGGTGTCGAGGACGACGCCGAAGGTGCAACGGGCGATCTCCTCGGGCGGGAAGTAGCGGCCCGCGCGCGGGATGTCGGGGGTGGCGGCCTGGCGGCGGGCGGGGCGGGCGAAGGTGCGCACGGGCTCGGCGCGGGGCACGAACTCGTCGAACCAGCGGGCCAGCCGCGCGTCCCACGGCAGCGGCGGCTGCGCGAGCGCGCGGATCTCCTCGACCAGACCGGCCGGCAGCAGCCCGCGGTCGGGGTCGCGCTCGTGCAGGTCGAGGCCGCGCTGCAGCCCGCGGCGGTAGAACTCGTCGAGGTCGGTGTACGCGGCCGCCGGGTCCCGCGGCACCAGCGGCTCGCCGAGCACGTCGCCGAGGCCCCGGCCGCGCGGCGTGGCGAGCCGGCGGCGCTGCACCCGGAGGTCGGCGGCGAGGCGGTCGTAGACCTCCTCCGTGGACAGTCCGGCCAGCCGCGGGTCGTACAGCAGTCCGGGGGGCATCTCGCCGACGCCCATCTCCAGCAGCCAGCCGTTGACGACGAAGTCGGCGGCGATGTTGAACAGGTACGGGTCGCGGGCGCCGCGGCGCTCGCCGTGGCGCAGGGCGGCGTGCAGCATCTCGTGGCCGAGGATGAAGCGCCACTCCTCGTCGGTGTGGTCCTTCAGCGGGTTGATGTAGATCTCGCCGGCGGCGGCGTCGACGGCGGCCACGGAGATGTCGTGCGCGCGGGCCAGTTCGGCGTCGGCGACGACGGTCATGCCCGCGGCGACCCCGCCGAGCAGCGGGTACGAGGAGACGAACCACTCCAGCGCCCGCTCCCACGGGCGCCGGGGCACGCGCGCGCCGGTGAGCGAGTCGCGCCGGCCGCCGGCGACCTCCATGGCGGCGGACATCGTGCGGGTGAGGGCGTGCGCGAAGGCCTGCTGCCAGTCCGGCGGGGCGGTGCCGGGCCAGCCGTCCCACGGCAGCAGCAGCACGTCGGGCTCGCCGCCGGCGGCGCCGCAGTGCTCGTACTCCGCGGGGATGCCGTCGCGGCGCCAGCGGGCGGCGAGTTCCTCCTCGGTGCCGCCGGGGTACTGCTCGGGCAGCCCGGCGGGCGGGCGGCCGGTGCCGAAGCTGACGAGGAAGCGGTTGACGACGGCGCAGCGGGCGGCCTGCTCGTACCGGTCGGGCTGGGTGCGCTCGCCGCGGGCGGCGGGGGCGTGGCCGAAGCCGAGGTGCAGCAGGCAGTGGGCCACCGCCCAGGTCCACTCGGCGGGCTCGGCGCGCCGGGTGGGGTGGGCGTGGACGGTGCCGTAGGAGTCCACCCGGGCCAGGCCGTGGGCGGGGGCACGTGAGTTCTCGCCGGTGTCGGCGGAGTACACGGCGCCCGCGGCGCCCGCGCCCCGGCTGCCGTCGGCGCGCGTGCCGCCCGTGCCGCCCGTGCGGAGGACCCGCGCGTCGAGGGCACGCAGGGCGGGGTTCTGCATGGCCTTGGCGAGGCCGGCGGAGAAGGCGCGGGTGGCCGGGTCGTCGCGGCGCTCCGCCTTGCCCTTGCCGCGCCGGCCCGCGCGGTTCGTACGGCTCACCGGCGGGCCTCCACCAGGCGCGGCATGTCGCGCGCCGCCTCGACCAGGAACCAGGCGGGCAGCACCGGCCGGCCGTCCGCGTCCTCGGCGATGACGGTCTGCGCCACCTCCACCGAGATCTCGGCCAGCTGGACGAGGAGCGCCTTGGCGCGGTACGCGGTGTCGCGCACGGCCGGCGAGGCGTGCTCCTTGCTCGCGGGCAGCTCCTTGACGAGCCGGCCGCGGAACGCCTCCGCGAGGTAGTAGAGCAGGTCGCGGTCCTCGGTACGGCGGGGCCAGGAGGCGTCGCCCTTGAGGATGGCCTCGATGCCGTACCGGTGCCGGACGATCTTGACGTACCCGCAGAAGGAGACGGCGTGCGCGGGTGTGAGGGTGCCGTGCGCGACGGTCTTGAGGGTGAGGTCGTCGAGCGCCGGGCCGAAGGAGTGCAGCGCGTCGGAGAGCATGTGCCACGAACGCGGGGTGGAGAAGGGCTCCTCGGTCTTCGGCGGCTTCGACCACAGGTGGTCGGGGCGGTCGGTCAGGTAGTCCGTGACCCAGGGGTGGATGCCGTGCTCGCCGGCCCAGACGAGCCAGTCGGTGGCGGAGGCCTCCAGGTGGACGTGGGCCAGGCGGTTGACGAGGGCGGAGGCCATGGGGCGGGCGAGCGCGTTGTCGGTGGCGCGGTTGCCGGCGCCGATGACGATGCTGCCCTCGGGCAGCTCGTAGTCGCCGATGCGGCGGTCGAGGATCAGGGAGTAGAACGCCTTCTGCACGTCGGGGGTGGCGGCGTTCAGCTCGTCGAGGAACAGGCAGTACGCCTCGTCGCGGGCGATGGCCTCCGGCGGGCAGAACACGCTGCGGCCGGCGCGGATCTGCGGCACCCCGATGAGGTCCTCCGGGGCGAGCTGGGTGCCGATGAGGCTGACGCAGTCGAGGCCGAGGGAGTCGGCGAACTTCCGTACCAGCGAGGACTTGCCGATGCCGGGGGCGCCCCAGAGGAAGACCGGGCGGACGGTGGCGAGCCCGAGCAGCAGCTCGGGGATCCGGGCGGGGGTGACGGTGACGGCTGCCTGCACGCGGCGGGCTCCTGGTTCCGGCTCGGGGTGCGGCGCGCGCAGGGGGTGCGCCGTGTCGGAGTGTCCAGTGTGGGCGGAGGACGGGACGCGGCGCAGCCGAATTTCCGGGGGGTGGGCGGTGGGTGCCCGGGCCGGGGGCGCGGGGCGGGGCGGCCGCGGCCGGGCCCCGCGCCCGGAACGCGGTCAGACCAGCGGGAGCAGGCTGCGCACCAGCCGGCAGGTCGTGAGCGAGGGCGGGTGGACGCCGATGCGCTCGGCGGTGTGGCGTATCACCTCGTTGCGGGCGCGCTGCGGGGTGTAGACCCCGGTGTCGAGCAGGGCGATGGCGATGCGCATGGCCTTCAGCATGCGGTTGTGCGCGACATACCACTCACGCGGCATGCCTGCCGGAAGCGGCTTCTTGGGCAGGGGTGTCGGGGCGTACGCCACTGGCATGGGCGACCTCCTCGGCCTCGTCTTGGCCCGTGTTCACTCCCTCTATGATACCGCCACGGACCGACAAACACGCCTGGTCAAAGGTCATTTCGGGATACCAGTTCGAATGCACGGGGGGATGCGGGGACCCCGTTCGGCACCACCCGCCACCGTCGGGCATGCTGGCACCGTTGACTGCGTCCCCCGCCTACGGGCGGGGGGTTCCAGCGATCGCTCGCCGGGGTTCCTGCTTCACCGACGACCGCCCCGTCCGGGAGGACTCCCGTTGAGGTCTTACGCCGTCTCCACAGGCGGACACCGCCAGCCCGGCGGCCAGGATGTTGCGTGCCGCGTTGATGTCGCGGTCGTGCACGGCGCCGCAGTCACACGTCCAGGTGCGGACGTTCAGCGGCAGCTTCCCGCGAACCGTGCCGCAGGCTCCGCACAGCTTGGAGCTGGGGAGCCAGCGGTCGATCACGACGAGTTCGCGCCCGTACCAGGCGCACTTGTACTCCAGCATGGAGCGGAGTTCCGTCCAGGATGCATCCGAGATGGCGCGCGCGAGCTTGCCGTTCTTCAGCATGTTGCGGACGGTGAGGTCCTCGATCACGACCGTTTGGTTCTCACGGACGAGACGAGTCGACAGCTTGTGCAGGAAGTCGCGGCGCCGGTCGGCGATCCGCGCGTGAACCCTGGCGACGCGACGCCGGGCCTTCTTCCGGTTCGCCGAGCCCTTTGCCTTCCGCGACAGTTCCCGCTGGACGCGGGCCAGGCGGGTGCGGTCACGCCGCTCGTGCTTCGGGTTGGCGACCTTTTCCCCGGTGGACAGGGTCACCAGGGACGTGATTCCGGCGTCGATGCCGACGGCCGCTGTGGTGGCGGGCGCGGGGGCGATGCTGTCCTCGCACAGCAGGGACACAAACCAGCGTCCCGCCGCGTCGCGGGACACGGTCGCAGTGGTCGGCTCCGCCCCCTCGGGCAGCGGGCGCGACCAGCGGATGTCCAAGGGCTCCGCCATCTTGGCCAGCGTCAGCCGCCCGTCGCGCCACGTGAAAGCGCTGCGCGTGTACTCGGCCGACGCGCGGGACCTCTTTCGGCTCTTGTAGCGCGGGTACCTCGCGCGCTTGGCGAAGAAGTTCCCGAAGGCCGTCTGAAGATGGCGCAGCGCCTGTTGGAGCGGGACGGAAGACACCTCTGTCAGGAAGGCCAGCTCCGCGGTCTTCTTCCACTGCGTCAGCGCGGCAGAGGACTGCACGTAGGAGACCCGGCGCTGCTCCCCGTACCACGCCCGCGTGCGCTCCTCCAACGCCTTGTTGTACACGAGACGGACGCAGCCGAACGTGCACGACAGCTCCACTGCCTGCTCGTCCGTGGGATAGAAGAGCGGTGGACGCCGGCCCACCCTGACGGCACAGCTCGTCCTCCCCTGCTTCTCACGAGTCTCGTCTCCCCCGGCCTGAACGCCGCGGTATCCACGAAGGAAGCCCCCGATGACCTCCACCGACCCCCGGTTCCCCGCCGCCACCGCCCCCCGCACGCGCACCGTCGCCGAGCTGGACGGGCACCTCGTCGAGTGCCGCGCCTGCCCGCGCCTCGTCGCCTGGCGGGAGGAGGTCGCCGCGACCAAGCGCAGGTCGTACGCCGACTGGGACTACTGGGGCCGCCCCGTGCCCGGCTTCGGCCCGGCCGACGCGGCGATGCTGATCGTCGGCCTCGCCCCCGCCGCCCACGGCGCCAACCGCACCGGGCGCATGTTCACCGGCGACCGCTCCGGCGACGTCCTCTACGCCGCCCTGCACGCCACCGGCCTCGCCAGCCGGCCCACCGCCACCCACCGCGGCGACGGCCTGACCCTGCGCGGCGTCCGCATCACCGCCCCCGTCCACTGCGCCCCGCCCGAGAACAAGCCGACGCCCACCGAGCGCGACACCTGCCGGCCCTGGCTCGTCCGCGAGGCCGAGCTGCTGCGGCCGACGCTGCGCGCGGCGGTGGTGCTCGGCGCGTTCGGCTGGCAGGCGGCGCTGCCCGCGCTGGCCGCGGCGGGCTGGGAGGTGCCGCGCCCGCGGCCGGTGTTCGGGCACGGGGCGCACACGACGCTGCGGCGGGCGGACGGCGGCGCGCCGCTGGAGCTGTACGGGTGCTACCACGTCAGCCAGCAGAACACCTTCACCGGGCGGCTGACGCCGGCGATGCTGCGCGAGGTGCTGGCCGCGGCGGCGGCCTCGGCGGGGCTGTAGCGGGGCGGGGGCGCGGGGTCCCGGGCCGCTCGGGGTGCGGTGTCAGTGGCGGCTTCCATACTGGGCTGCATGAGACCCGAGGAGCTGCACGCCGCCTGTCTGGAGCCGAACGGGGCCGTGGAGGAGCGGCCCTTCGGCCCGGAGACGTCCGTCTTCAAGGTCGGCGGCAAGGTGTTCGCGCTGAGCCGGTTGGACGCCGAGCCGCTGTCGGTGAGCCTGAAGTGCGATCCGGAGCTGGCGGTGCAGCTGCGCGCGACGTACCCGGAGATAGTCGGCGGCTACCACCTGAACAAGCGGCACTGGAACACGGTCCGTCTCGACGGCGCCGTGCCCGAGCGCCTGGTGCTGGAGATGATCGAGGACTCGTACGACCTCGTGGTCGCGAAGCTCCCCCGCGCCCGCCGCCTGGCCCTGGACTGGCCGGGGGAACGCCACCGGCCGCCCCCGGGCACGTAGCCGCGGGGCCGGGGGCGGCGCGAGCCCGCGCCGCCGCGCTGCCGCCCGGCCCGAGGCCGCCGGGAGCCGGGCTACCGGGCGATCACCCCGCCGAAGCCCGAGGCGTCACCGCCGACCCCCGCGCCCGAGGCGGTGATGTTCACCGAGCCGGTCGTCGTGATGCCGCCGAGGTCGCCCGGCGCGTGCCAGACCATGCCGCTGACGTTCTCCCCCGGAACGCCCACGGTCAGGTCGTACCGGCCGTCGCGGTTGCGGTCGTTCAGCACGACCTCGCCGCCGAACCCGTCGTACTTCTCCGGTGTCCCCGGCACCCCGGCGGTGTTCTGGTGGAGCAGCCGGGCGCCGGTGGCGGTCAGCCCGTCCGCCGATCCCCGCAGCAGCGTCACGGTCCCGGCGCCGTACACGCCGCCGAAGTCCTCACCGGCCACCCCGACGGCCACGTCGGCGTGGCCGTCGTCGTCCATGTCCGCGACGGTGACCGACCCGCCGAAGCCGTCCCCGATCTCGCCGACGCCCGGGACGCCCGCGGTGTTCTGGTGGACGCGCTGCGGCCGCTGCGCGGGATCGATCCCGTCCGGGCCGCCGAACCAGACGTCGACCGAGCCCCCGGCGGGCCACGGATAGCCCTCCCGGGCCTCCTGCGGGAATCCCGTCACCAGGTCGCCGTAGCCGTCGCCGTCGACATCCCCGATCTCGCCGGTGAGGCCGCCGGCGTCGGTGAGACGGGTGTGGGCGAAGCCGTCGCCGGTCCAGTCGTCGACGTAGATCCTGCCGCCGGGGTTGTCGCTGACCAGACCGGAGAACACGATGCGCTCGTCCTCCGGGTCCGCGTCGACGTTCCCGTAGACGCCGCCGCGGTTGGTGCCGAACAGGGGGTCCCGCTGCTGGCTCAGCGGGACGCCGTCGCGGGTGAAGGGCCCCCGGAGGTGGAACAGCCGGCAGCGGCCGGCCACGCTCACGTCGGGCGCGCCGTCGCCGTCCGGGTCGCCCGCGTACAGCCCCTCGGCGAGGGCGCAGCCGGTGTCCGGGAGGTTCGCCACCCGCACGAAGGCGGCGCCGCTCAGCCCGTCGGGGCCGCCCCAGAGCATGGTCAGGGTGCCGCGGTCGACGTCCCCGCCGATGTTCTCGCGCGGGGCGCCGACGAGCAGGTCGGAGTAGCCGTCGCCGTCGAAGTCGTCGAAGACCATGCTGTGGCCGAACCGGTCGCCGTCCTCCGGCACGCCCGGAACGCCTGCCGTGGCCTGGTGGAGCACCGCGCGCCGCGTACGGTCCGGGCCGGTGGCCGAGCCGTAGAGCACCACCACGGCCCCGGCGTCGAGCCTGCCGGACACGGTGGCCGCCGGGTTGCCGACCGCCAGGTCGCGGTAGCCGTCGCCGTCGAAGTCGCCCCTGAGCCCGCTGGGCGCGGCCGCGGCGGGTACCGCGGCCGTCGCGGTCAGGACGCCGCCGACGAGGGCGGCGGACGTGGCGAGCGCCACGAGGGCGCGGCGGCGGGGCTGAGTGGTCACCTGGTGCCTCCCTGGTCCGTGGCGGACGACTGCGTCCGCGCGGGCGTAGAAAGGACCCGTGGCGGGCGACGAAGGTTGTACGGGGGAACGGAAGTTCGCCGGTGCCGCCGCGGCGTTCCGGTCAGGGGGTGCCGGTCAGGGTGCCCCGGTGCCGGTGTGATTGAGGCGGCGTACCGCGCCGACCGCGTCGCCGAGGGTCAGGTGGTTCACGGCCACGATCGTCGGCAGCCGGCCGCGCAGCAGCGCGCAGGTCCGGGCCCGCTCGACGATGGCGTCGGCGTCGTTGACGGCGGCGGCCTCGGTGCGGGGGGCGCCCGTACCGCGGGTGACGAAGTGGTTGAGGAGGAAGAGCCGCTTGCGGGGGTCGCTGCCGCCGCGGTGGGGCGCGCAGCTGAAGTCGGCGGCGCCGGCGGCGTGGTACGGGGTCTCGACGGCGTAGTCGTAGAAGTTGCGGTACCAGGGCGCGGGCCCGTCGGCCTCCTCGGCGAAGACCACGAGCCGGCGCCCGGAGCCGACCATCTCGCCGAGCGTGGGCCAGGGGGCGGCGGGGTCGGGGTCGGGCCGGTACAGGTACGGGCCGAGGCCGGCGGCGCGGAAGGCGCGGGCGGTGTCGGCGGGGGTGACGGCGTCCTGCAGGATCAGGGTCACCACGTCCCGCGGGTGCTCCGCCAGCCAGCCGCGCAGCTTGCGCAGCTGCTCGGTCAGCGGGGTGGCGCCCATCCGGCACGGGCCGTGGCATAGCCACGTGCCGGGGCGCGGCCGGACGACGGAGTCCACCGCCCGTACGAGGGTGGCGCGGGCGGCGGCGTCGAGCCCGCCGGTGCCGGCGGGCGGGACGAGCCGCTCGGCGGTCTCCCAGTAGTGGGTGTCGAGGAGGAGCGCGCGGGCGCCGCGGTCGAGTTGGCCGGTGAGGGAGACGTCGTGATGGGCGCCGAGGAAGCCGTCGGGCACGGTGGCCATGGCGTTGTGCGAGCCGACCTGCACGACCCGCTCGTACGGGCGGTCGCAGAGCGCGATGTCGCCGTTGCAGGCGAGAGCGGCCTCGGAGGGCACGCCGACGAGGACCCAGACCTGCGCAACGGCGGCGGCGAGGGCGGCGGCAACCCCGGCGCCCCGGCGAGAGCGGCGGGAGCGGGCCGCGTTGGACGGGGGCGCGGGGGCGCCGGTACGGGCCGGCGAGGACGGCGCCGCGGAGGGCCGCCCG
>NZ_BAAAPF010000097.1:0-21823 GCF_039531005.1 Streptomyces synnematoformans | reverse complement strand
CGGGGCGGCGCAGCGGCGCGCGGCGCTGCTCGTCGAGCAGTGCATGTTCACGGCGTCCGGCTGCCGGGCCCCCACCCGCGGTCCGTCCACCTGCGGGGCCTCGACGTGCGAGGCGTCCGCCCGCGAGGCGTCGGCCTGCCAGGCGCCGACCTGCGTGGCGCTGCCCGTCAGAGCGCCGGTCTGCGGGGCGTCCGCCCGCGGGGGCTCCGCCCGCAGGGCGTCGGCCCGTGCCACGTCAGCCCGCACACCGTCCAGGACGCCCCCGCGCGGGGCCTCGGCCCGCAGCGCGTGGCCGTGGTCCCCGGCGGCGTCAGCCTGCCCGGGGCCCACGCAGGCCGCCGCCCCGGCGAGGAGGCCGACGAGGGCGAGCACGCAGGTGAGCAGGCGGGCGCGCCGCGCGCCGCCCGGGGTCCTGCGTGACCTGCTCATCGCCGCGCATCGTAACCCGCCCGGGAACGTACGAACACGCAGACCTCCGTACACCGCCCGCCGTTCCGCCCACGGATACCGCGGCCGGTCTGCCCGCCCATGCCACCGTCCGCTCGGACGCCGCCGGCCGGCCCGGGGCGCGTCTCCGCCCCCGCCTGCCATCGAGCCGGCAGAGGCGAGCCCCGCCTCGCCGGTCACGGCGGTCCATCCGCGGATGCCGCCCGACCATCCGAACGCCACCCGCGGACACGGGGCCGGGCTCCGCCCCCACCCTCCGTCCGGCAGGCAGGCGCGCAGCCCGCCTCGACGGTCACGGCGGTCCGCCCGCACACGCCGCCCGACCACCCGAACACCACCTGCCGGCCCGAGGGCCCGGTCCCGCCCCCACCCTCCGTCCAGCCGGCAGGGGCGAGCCCCGCCTCGACGGATACGGTCGTGGCAGGACACGACGCGGGCCGTCCGGCCCGCCCCCGCACCACCCCGCAAGGAGCCCGCGTGTCGCAGCCGTCCGGCCCGGTCGCGGCCCTGGAGCGGCACCAGGTCGCCGTCTACCTCGGCGCCCTGGCCGCCGGCGGGCTCGCCGGCCAGGTGGCGCCCGGCGCCGGGCCGGGTCTTGAGCACGCCATAAGCCCCGTGCTGGCCGCGCTGCTGTACGTGACGTTCCTCCAGGTGCCGGCCGCCGAACTGCTCCGTTCGCTGCGCGCCGGCCGGTTCCTCGCCGCGGCGCTGGTCGTCAACTTCGTCGTCGTGCCGCTGGTCGTCGCGGCGATGTTCGCCTTCCTGCCGGACGGGCAGGCCGTCCGCACGGGCGTCCTGCTCGTCCTGCTCACGCCCTGCATCGACTACGTGATCGTCTTCAGCGGCCTCGCCGGGGGCAGCAGCGGCCGGCTCCTCGCCGCCACACCCCTGCTGCTCCTCGCGCAGCTGGTCCTGCTCCCCGGCTACCTGTACCTCTTCCTGGGCGCCGACCTCGCCGACATCGTCGAGGCCGGGCCGTTCGTCGAGGCGTTCGCCGTCCTCATCGCCGTCCCGCTCACCCTGGCCTGGCTCACCCAGGCGTGGGCCGCCCGTCGCCCCGCCGGGCGGCGGGCCGCCGACGCGGCGGGCACCGCGATGGTGCCGCTGATGGCCGCGACCCTGGCGACGGTCGTCGCCTCCCAGACGCCCAAACTGGACGACAGCCTCGGCGACGTCGCCCGCGTGGTGCCGTTCTACGTCCTCTTCCTCGCCGTGATGGCCTTCGCCGGCCTCGCCGTCGCCCGGCTGTTCCGCCTCGGCGTCCCCGCCGCCCGCGCGATCGTCTTCACCGGCGCGACCCGCAACTCCCTCGTCGTCCTCCCGCTGGCCCTGGCGCTGCCGGACCGGCTGGCCGCCGCCGCGGTGGCGGTGGTCACCCAGACGCTCGTCGAGGTCGTCGGCATGGTGGTGTACGTACGCCTGGTCCCCCGGCTGCTCCCCGGGGCCGCCCCGCGGCCGGCGCCCTGAGCGCCCCCGTTCGCCGATCCCCCCGGACGCGGCACGCACGTCTGTTCTGTCCCGCATTTCGGGGATGTAGGTTGGAGGGTAAGTCCCCCGAGGGAGGCTGATGCGATGCCGTGGATCGTCTGGCTACTCGCCGCCGCGGCACTCGGTGCCGCGGAGTTCTTCACGATGACGCTGGTCTTCGGACTGCTGGCCGGCGCCGCGCTGGTGGCCGCCGTGGTGGCCGGGGTGGGCGTGGGTGCGCTCGGGCAGTTCGTGGCCCTCGGCGCGGCGACGGCCGCGGGCCTCGTGATCGTCCGTCCCCTCGCCCTGAGGCACATGGCCCAGACCCCCCTGAGCCGCGAGGGCAGCGACGCGCTGCTAGGCAAGCGGGCCGAGGTCATGGAGGAGGTCACCGCGACCCGCGGCCTGATCAAGCTCTCCGGTGAGGAGTGGTCCGCCCGTGCCCTCGACGAGAGCGCGGTGATACCGGTGGGGTCGCTGGTGGAGGTCATGGAGATCGAGGGCGCCACCGCCGTCGTCTACCCCCGCGAGCTGCTTCCGTGAGCCGCACAACCGCCGAACACCGAACCGTCGAACCGCCGAGCCAGTGAACCGCTGTACCGATGAACCGATGAACGCGCAGCCAACGGAGGAAGTGTGGACCCGGTAGTCATCCCGATTCTCGTAGCGGCGCTGGTCGTCGTCTTTCTCGTGGTCTCCAGCGTGCGGGTCGTC
This sequence comes from Streptomyces synnematoformans, assembly GCF_039531005.1. Lineage (NCBI taxonomy): Bacteria > Bacillati > Actinomycetota > Actinomycetes > Kitasatosporales > Streptomycetaceae > Streptomyces > Streptomyces synnematoformans. Next base: position 19,195 of record NZ_BAAAPF010000097.1, on the reverse strand, counting down.
CCACAGGCGCGCCGCTACAACATCGAGCGGTTCGGCCGGTACCGCCGGACGCTGCAGCCCGGCCTCAACTTCGTCGTGCCGGTGGCGGACCGCATCAACACCAAGCTCGACGTGCGCGAGCAGGTGTACTCGTCCGACCCCAAGCCGGTGATCACCGAGGACAACCTCGTCGTCAACATCGACACCGTGCTCTACTACCAGATCACCGATCCGCGGGCGGCCGCGTACGAGGTCTCCGACTACCTCCAGGCCATCGACCAGCTCACCGTCACCACGCTGCGTAACGTCATCGGCGGCATGGACCTGGAGGAGACGCTCACCTCCCGCGAGGAGATCAACGCCCGGCTCCGCACCGTCCTCGACGACGCCACCGGCAAGTGGGGCATCCGCGTCAACCGCGTCGAGATCAAGGCCATCGACCCGCCGCACAGCATCAAGGAGGCGATGGAGAAGCAGATGCGGGCCGAGCGGGACAAGCGCGCTGCCATTCTGCACGCCGAGGGTGAGCGGCAGGCCAAGATCCTCACCGCGGAGGGCACGAAGCAGAGCGACATCCTGGAGGCCCAGGGCACCCAGCAGGCCATGATCCTGCGGGCGGACGGCGAGGCGCAGTCCGTGGAGCGCGTCTTCCAGGCCGTCCACCGCAACAACGCCGACCCGAAGATCCTGGCGTACAAGTACCTGGAGACGCTGCCGCACCTGGCGAACAGCGACAACAACACCTTCTGGGTCATCCCCGGCGAGCTGACCGAGGCGGTACGCACCGTCACCACCGCGTTCGGCGACAAGTCGGCGGCGGGTGTCCCCGGGGCCGGAGCCGGGGCCGGGGGCGCGGAGGCGGCGCCGGAGGGCGGCGAGACGCCGGGCGAGTCCGGGAACGGGACGCCGGAGCTGGAGGCGGGCGGGCCGTCGGCGCTCGACGCGGTGGCGGCGGCGGTCGAGGCGGCGAAGGAGGCGGACGCCGCGGTGAGCGAGGCCAAGGCGGAGGCGGAGGCGGCGAGTTCGACGCAGGCGCCGAAGCTGAACCGGAAGAAGCCCGCCGACGACGAGTGAGCGGCGCGGTAGCGCCGGGAGCGCCGGACGGGCCGGGGAGCGCCGAGAGCACCGGACGGGCTGGGAGCGCCGGGCGGGGCCTTGGGCCGGCCGGTGCTCAGGCCGGGTAGGCGTGGGTCTGGGTCGCCTTGACGGCCGCCCAGACCGTCGCGCCCGGGTGCAGGTCGAGTTCGGCCGCCGCGGTGGTGGTCAGGTCGGCGGCCAGGTCGAGTTCGCCGGTGAGTTCGGCGCGGACCTGGTCGGCGTGGGTTTCGAGCCCGGCGACGGCGCAGCGCCAGAGGTTGCGGGCGCTGGAGCCGGTCGGCCGATCCCGGTGGAGGGTGACCGCGCTGGGCGGGAAGGCGACGCAGACCGGGCCGGCGAGGTCGTCGGCGACGGTGATCGCGGGGCCACCGTCGAGGTCGACGGTGTGGCCGCGGGCCCGCCCGCGGTAGAGGTTGAGGCCGACGAGGCGGGCGATGTAGTCGGTGCGCGGGTGGCGGGCGACGTCGGTGGGGGCGCCCTGCTGGACGACGCGGCCGTCCTCGATGGCGACGAGGTGGTCGGCCAGGACCATGGCATCCAGCGGGTCGTGGGTGACCAGCACCGCGACGGCCGCGAAGTCGGCGAGGTGGCGGCGGAGCCGGGCGCGGACGTCGAGGCGGGTGCGGGCGTCGAGGGCGGCCAGCGGCTCGTCGAGGAGCAGCAGCCGGGGGCGGACGGCCAGGGCGCGGGCGAGGGCGACGCGCTGGGCCTGGCCGCCGGAGAGCCGGCGGGGCCTGGCGGACGCGTACGCGGCGAGGTCCATCCGCGCCAGCCATTCGGCGGCCTCGGCGCGGGCCGCGGCCTTGCCGGCGCCGTGGCAGCGCGGGCCGAAGGCGACGTTGTCGAGGGCGCTGAGGTGCGGGAAGAGCAGGTAGTCCTGGAAGACGACGCCGATCGGGCGCTCCTCGGGGGGCGTACGGTCCAGCTCGACGGCGTCGAGGCGCAGGTGGCCCGCGGTCAGCGGGACGAGGCCGGCGAGGGCGCGGAGTGCGGTGGTCTTGCCGGCGCCGTTGGGGCCGAGGAGCGCGACGACATCGCCGGGGCGGGCGGTGAGCGTCACGTCGAGGCGGAACGACGCGCCGTGCTCGACGACGAGCCGGGCGTCGAGCCCGTCGTCCAGGGCGGCGGCGTCGGCCGCGGCCTCGGCCATGACCTCGGCCTCGGGCTCGGCCCCGGCCTTTTCCTCGGCCTTGTGCTTGTTCCCGGTCGTGTCACTCATGCCGAGGTCATCCACCGGTCCCGTAGCCCCGCCAGCACCGCGACCGACACCGCCAGCAGCACCAGGCTCAGCGCGATCGCCGCCTCCGGGTCACGCTGCAGCGCGAGGTAGACGGACAGCGGCATGGTCTGCGTACGACCCGGGAAGTTGCCCGCGAAGGTGATCGTGGCGCCGAACTCGCCCAGCGCCCGCGCCCACGCCAGCACCGCCCCCGCCGCGATGCCGGGCGCGACGAGCGGCAGGGTGACGCGCCGGAAGGCGGTGAAGCGCCCGGCGCCGAGGGTGGCGGCGGCCTCCTCGTAGCGGGGGTCGGCGGCCCGTAGCGTGCCCTCGACGGCGATGACGAGGAACGGCATCGCCACGAACGCCTCGGCGACCACCACGCCCGCGGTGGTGAACGGCAGCGTGACCCCGAACCAGTCGTCCAGCCAGCGGCCCACCACCCCGTTGCGCCCCAGCGCCATGAGCAGCGCCACGCCGCCCACCACCGGCGGCAGCACCAGCGGCAGCGTCACCAGCGCCCGCACCAGCCCCCGCCCCGGGAACTCCACCCGCGCCAGCAGCCACGCCAGCGGCACCCCGACGACCAGGCTCAGCGCCGTCGCCGCGGTCGCGCACACCAGCGACAGGCGCAGCGCCTGCCAGACTTCGGCGCTGGTCAGCAGCTCCGGCATGCTGCTCCACGGGGCGCGGAGCAGCAGGGCGACGAGCGGCAGGACGAGGAACGCGAGCCCGAGGAGCGCCGGTACGAGGAGCGGCAGCGGCGCACCGCCGGGGGTGCGAGGCCGGGGTCGGGGGCGGGGGCGTGGGGCGGGGCCGGGGCCGGGGCCGGTCAGGGTGTCGGGCGCCGCGCCGCCCTCGCCCGCGGGTGAAGGAGGCGTCACGGCGTGCCGAACCCGGCCTCGCCCAGCACCCTCTGCCCCGCCGCGGACCGCACCAGCTCGACGAACGCCTCGCCGCCGGCGGCGTTCGGCGCCTGGCCGAGGACCGTGATCGGGTAGTCGTTGACGGCGCCGGCCGACTCGGGGAAGTCCACGCCCGCCACCTTCCCGCCGGCGGCCACGACGTCGGTCCGGTAGACGACGGCGGCGTCGGCCTCCTTCAGCACCACCTTGGTGAGGGCGGACTTGACGTCCTCCTCGTACGACACGGGCGTGAGCCGCACCCCGCCGGCGTCCAGCGCCTGCTGCGCGGCGGCGCCGCAGGGCACCGTCTCGTCGCAGAGCACGACCTTCAGGCCCGGCTCTGTGAGGTCCCGCAGCGAGCCGATGCCGTCCGGGTTGCCGGGCGGGACGGCGATCTCCAGCCGGTTGCGTACGAAGGTGACGGGGGTGCCGGCGGCGGCGCCGGCGTCCGTGACGACGTCCATCGTGGCCGGGCTGGCGGCGGCGAAGACGTCGGCGGGGGCGCCGGCGGTGATGCCGGCGGCCAGGGCGTCGCTGCCGCCGAAGCTGAACGTGACCTCCGTACCGGGGTGTTCCTTCTCGAAGCGCGCGCCGAGCTTCTCGAAGCTCTCGGTGAGGGAGGCGGCGGCGAAGACGGTGACCTCCCCGGACACGTCGCCGGAGGCACCGGAGCCGGTGCCGGTGCCGTCGTCGGAGCCGGCGCAGGCGCTCAGGGCCGCCAGGACGGCGGCGACCGCGGCGGAGACCCGGAGCGGGTGGCGGGTCCAGCGGGTCCTGGGGATCCCGGGGGTCCTGCGGGTCCGGGTGCGCGCGGAACGGGTCGGCACGGGTCGGCTCCTGACGTCGTCGGGGCTACGGTCTCTCGACGACCACGTTGGTCGACTTGATCACGGCCACCGCCGGCACACCCGGCTCCAGCCCCAGTTCCTCGGCCGACTCGCGGCTGACCATGGACACCACTCGGAACGGCCCCGCCTGGATCTCCACCTGCGCCGAGACGTCCCCCAGGTGCACCTCGGTGACGATCCCGGCGAAGCGGTTGCGCGCGGAGGAGCCGGTGGACTCCCGCTCCGCCGAGCGCGCCTCCCGCGCGTACGCCGCGAGGGCCGCCCCGGGGATGAGGCGCCGCCCCGCCTCGTCGCGCTCGGCGGTCAGCTTCCCGGCGTCGACCAGGCGTCTGACGGTGTCGGCGCTGACCCCGAGGAGGGCGGCGGCGTCTCCCATCCGGTACGTGTGCATGCCGTTGATGGTAGCAACGCATACGCAAGGTGAAAACTCACTCTTACTTAGCAGAAGCAAGGCGTTCTGTTGAATAACCTCGCACATGAGCTGTGAAACTACGCTACGCCTGGCCGACGAGGGGCTCGTCGGCGAGGTAGGGCGGCGCAGGCTCGTACTGGATGTACCGGCGCACCGCGCGGGCGTGCTCGGGCCCGTGCAGGCGGCCCACCAGCCACAGGGCGCTGTCGATCCCGGCGGACACGCCCTGGCTGGTGACCAGGTTGCCATCCACGACATAGCGGGCGTCGCGGACGACGGTGACGTCCCCGCGCGCCTCCAGCGTGTCCTCGTAGCTCCAGTGGGTCGCGACGCGCCGCCCGTGCGCGAGCCCGGCGGCGTGCATGAGGGCCGCGCCGGTGCACACGCTGGCGGCCCAGGAGACCTGTGCCGCGGTCCTGGCGATCCAGCCGGTGACGGCCGGGTTGCGCAGCTCCGCCTCGCGCGCCCCGCGCCCGCCCGGGACCAGCAGCACGTCGAGGGGCGGGTGGTCGTCGAGCGTGTGGTCGGGCAGGACGCGCATGCCCTTGTTGCAGCGTACGGGCCCGTCCCGCTCGGCGATCAGGACGGCGGTGTCGGCGTGGTCGCGCAGCATCGAGGAGGCGGTGAACACCTCCCAGGGGCCGACGAAGTCCAGTTCCTCGGCCTCGTCGAAGATCAGCAGTCCGTAGGTGGTCACGCGTGCTCCCGTTCCTGTTGCCGTTCCGCATGGGCGTCGTTGGTGGACCGGAACCGCGCCCGGTAGTCGGACGGCGCGATGCCGAGATGGCGGTGGAAGGCGCGGCGCAGCGTCTCGGCGGTGTTGAACCCGCACCGCCGCGCAACGGCCTCGACCGGGTCGTCGCCCTCCGCGAGCGCGCGCTGGGCGGCCTCGACACGCACCCGTTCCACGTACGAGGCGGGCGGCATGCCCAGTTCGGCGGTGAACCGGCGCTGCAGGTGGCGCGGGCTCAGCCGCGCGCAGTGCGCCAGCTCGGCGATGCCGTGCCGGGCGCCGGGGACGGCGTGGACCGCCGACACCGCGGCCCGGATCGGGTCGGTCGCGGGCTCCTTCGACCACAGCGCCACGCTGAACTGGGACTGACCGCCGGGCCTGCGCAGGAACATGACCATCTCCCGGGCGACGGCGCGGGCGACGTCCCGCCCGAGATCGTCCTCGACGAGCGCGAGGGCGAGATCCATTCCGGCGGTGACGCCGGCCGACGTCCAGACGTGCCCGTCCCGGATGAAAACGGGCTCGCAGTCGACCTCGACCTCCGGATGCTCCCGGACGAGTTGCCGCTCGCGGGCCCAGTGGGTGGTGACCCTCCGCCCGTCGAGGAGCCCGGCGGCGGCCAGGAGGAACGCCCCGCTGCACACCGAGGTGACGCGGCGGGCACACGCCCCCACGTCCCGGACCCACCCGGTCAGCCCCGGATCGAGACGCGCCCGGTCGACCCCTCCGCCGCCGGCCACGACCAGCGTGTCGACGCCCTCGGGAGCCACCTCGTCCACTCCGTACCCGGCGTGGACCGGCAGCCCGCTCCCCGCCGGCACCGGCCCGGAACGGGGCGCCACCACCCGGAGGCGGTAGCCGCCGCCGGCCAGCTGCCCGGCGTGCTGGAACACCTCGTGCGGGCCGACGAGGTCGAGAGGCTGGAACCCCTCGAAGATCACGAAAACAACGCTCCGCTCCTTCACGCCTCCACCCTCGGGGACCGGGCCTCATGGCGTCCACGACACGCACCCCACAGATCGCGCCATGGCGAGCCGCGACCGGCCGCGCCGCCGGGGTCTCTCTCTCCCCCCCCCGCCTGGCGATTGGCTGCCCGAGTGGCTAGGTTGCCCGCACCTCGTCCGATTCCCACCGATGGGGAGGGGCCCGCCGTGCGGGAACAACACAAGACCTTCCAGGCGATCGAGGTCGGTGACGGCGGCGACGGGCGGTGGGCCGCCTACGCCCGGCCCCTGTGGCGGGAGATGGCGGACCTGCTGACCGCGGAGGGCAGGACCCGCCGGGGCGCGGATCGTGTGCGGGCGCTGTTCCGTACGCACATGCCGGAACTGGTCCCGGTGCTGGAGCGCCTGACCGGCCAACTCGACCGGCCCGGGGCGGAAGTCTTCCTCACCCACGCGGCGTTGCGGCCGTTCTCCCCGTCCTGCACCCAGATCGGCGGAAACGGCACTCTGCTGCGCAACTACGACCTGCGGCCCGACCAGTGCGAGGGCGCCATCATCTCCTCCTGCTTCCTGCGCCCCGTGATCGGGATGCAGGACATGCTGTGGGGCCTGCAGGACGGGATGAACGACGCCGGTCTCGCGGTCTCGCTCACCTGGGGCGGACGTTCCGCCTACGGACGCGGCTTCGCCATCCTCATCGTGGTGCGCTACCTGCTGGAGACGTGCGACACCGTCGATGAGGCGGTCGCCAGGCTGCGGTCCCTGCCGGTGGCCGTCCCGCAGAACCTCACCCTTGTCGATGCGGTGAAGGCGGTGACGGTGTTCGTGGGGCCGGACATACCGCCGACGACGGCGCCGGACGCCTGCGCCGCCAATCACCAGCACCTGCCGGTGACCGACGAGCAGGAGCGCGCCTTGCGGACGCAGGAGCGCCTGCGCGCCATCCGTGCCGCGGGCACAGACGTGGCGGCGATGCTGAAGCCGCCGCTGTACCAGTCCGTCGACGCGCAGGGGTCGCGAACGCTGTACACCGCCCACTACCGGCCCGTCGAGGGCCGGGTGACGTACTACTGGCCCGGCGAGTCCTGGCCCCAGTCCTTCAACGACTTCGCACCCGGATCCCGCACGGTGACCCTGGGCCGGGCCGGCGGAGGTGCGCGTGCCGCCAGAGGCGATGCCCGGGTGCCGCCGCGTCGATGAGTTTTGCTGCCCGGAGTCGTCTCAACGTGCATGAAGACGACTCCACACCCAGAACCGCAGATCGCGGCCGGCAAGGTGCTCTGGCACTTCACGATGTCGCTCGACGGCTTCATCGCCGGGCCGAACCACGGCATGGACTGGATGTCCGGTATCGCCGAGAGCAGGCCCGGGATCGAAGAGGAGTACGCCGCGACCACCGGTGCCGTGCTCGGCGGCCGGAACGGCTGGGACGCGTTTCCCGGCGCCCGCCCTTACGGCGGCGGTGACGCCTGGCAGGGCGCGATCTTCGTGCTCACCCACCACCCCGAGGACGCCGCGCCGGCCGACGACGTCACGTTCCTCTCCTGCGACGTCGGCGAGGCTGTGCGGATCGCGCTGGAGGCCGCGGACGGCAAGAACGTCGAGGTGCTCTCGGCCTCGATCGGAGCGCAGCTGATCCGGCGCGGCCTGATCGACGAGATCGACCTGCATATCGCCCCGGTCCTGCTCGGCGACGGCATCCGGCTCTTCGACAACCCCGGCGGCGTACCCGTACGCCTCAACCGCGTGCACGACGGTGCCCCGAACGCGGAACTCGACGTCCGCTTTCGACCAGCGTCCTGACACCGTGCCGGCTGCCCGCGCCGGAGTTGCCACCCCGCGGGGCGGCAGCGCGGGGATGGAGCGCGTTCAGCGGGCCTGTCGTGCCCGGTCGAGGAGCACGAGAGGCACCGCGGCCGCCGCGAGGGCGGCTCCGATCAGGCAGACCGACGTGAGCGCGGCCCCTTGCGTGAGCGAGACCGCCGCGAGGACGGGGGTGATGCTGATGCCCAGCTGGAACGCCGACACCGTGGTGGCACCGGCGAGCGTCGGGGCGGCGGCCGCGATGGTGAAGACGCGTCCGTAGAGGGCCGGGTTCAGTACGAACGCGGCGATGCCCAGCAGGAGGACCGTGGGCACCACCGCCCACACCTTGTGGATCGCGGCCAGCATCGCGATCGACAGCAGCACGGTCGCCGACGCGCCGGTCAGGAGCGCGAGGTGCGGGCGGCGGTCGGAGACGCGGCCGCCGATGGACAGCCCGACGAAGGCGCCGGCCCCGAAGAGCGCGAGGATCGCCGGTATCCAGGCCTCGGAGAGGGCGGTGACGTCTTCGAGCATGGCCGCCAGGTAGTTGAACGTGATCATGTACGCCGCGGTGGTCAGAATCGTGATCGCGTAGATGCCCCACAGCGCCGGTGTCCGCATCGTGGCGAACTCCCGCGACACGCTCGGCCCGGCGGTCCGGTCGGCGTCCGGATCGGCCCCGGGGAGGCCGAGGAGGCATCCGGAGATCCCCGCGACCGTCAGGGCCACCACCGCCCAGAAGCCGCCGCGCCAGTCGGTGAAGTGGCTGAGCAGCGTGCCCGCGGGACCGCCGGCGACCATGGCCACGCTGAGACCGCTGACCACGACCCCGGAGGCGCGGGCTTTGCGGTCCGGCGTCACCAGGCCGATCGCGGTCACCGACGCGACGGCGAAGAAGCCCGCGTAGGCGACACCCGAGACCACCCTGGTCGCCAGCAGCACCGGGTAGCCGCCCAGCAGCCCGACGGCGACGGAGACGGCGAAGAGGCCCTGGGTGGCCACCAGCGCGGTGCGGCGGGGCCAGCGCAGGCTGAGCACGGCGAACGGCGGCCCGCCGATCACGACGCCGAGCGCGAACGCGGTGATCAGGAACCCGGCGGAGGAGAGCGTGACGTCCAGATCGTCGGCCACCGCCGGCAGCACGCCGGCCAGCAGGAACTCTGCGCTTCCCATCGCGAACAGGCTGAAGCCCAGCAGGTACACCCCCGCGGGCAGCCTGTCGGAGCGACTGCTCCGGGACGTCTCCACCGTGTCCATTCGGATCACCTCCACGGAGAGCATCGGGACACCGTGGAGGAATCAGCAAAGAATGTTGCCGGTTCCGGGACGCATCGGTTGACTGCCCCCATGGACCAGCAGCCGACCGTCAGCGCCGCGATCGAGCAGATCGCTCCCCGACTGCGGCGCGCCCGCCAGCAGAAAGGCGTCAGCCTCGCCGACCTCGCGCGCGCCACCGGCATCTCGACCAGCACGCTGTCCCGGCTGGAGTCGGCCCAGCGCAAACCCAGCCTCGAACTGCTCCTGCCGATCACCGCGGCGCTCGGCATCCGCATCGACGAGATCGTCGCCGCACCCCGGATCCTCGACCCCCGCGTGCCGCAGGAGCCGACCAGGAAAGACGGCCGCGTGCTGATCCCGCTGTCGCGGCAGCAGGGCGAACCGCGCGCGTACAAGATGACCATCCCCGCGCACGACGAGGAGCCCCATCTGCGGACCCACGCGGGCTACGAGTGGCTCTACGTGCTCCGCGGGCGGCTCCGCGTGCAGCTGGGCGACCGCGACTTCGTCATGGGAGCCGGCGAAGCGGCCGAGTTCGACTGCCATGTTCCGCACTGGTTCGGCGCCGCCGGACGCGGCAGCGTCGAGGTGCTCAGCCTCTTCGGAAAACAGGGCGAACGCATCCACCTCCGCACCCCCCGACGCTGACCGCCAGCGGGCGGACCGCCGGGGCCGAGCCCTCTCCCGCGAGGACGCGGAACGACCGGCCTGCCGTTGTCCGGTGGCCGACGGCACGATCTGTGCCGGCGACGCCGCTCGAACGAGTCACCCGACGGCCGCCAGGGCGGCCCGCAGCCACCGCTCCCGCTCGTCCGCGGTGACGGGTGGCATCCGTTGCAGGCTTTCGTCGACCGGCCGGTCGAGGTACACCTCCGAGGCATTCGTGCGCCGCGGCCCTCGGGCCACCAGCGTCATAGTCCCGCGCTCGGCCCGAACCCGGTGCAGAGTGCGGTCGGGCAGGGCGTACCGGCTGCCCGCGGGCGTGTGCCCGCGGCTCAGCCCTCGCGTATGACCATGCGCAGGCGGGTGGCGAAGGCGTCGGGGGTCTCGACGAACCCGGTGTGGCCGCCGGGGAACGTCGTCGGCTCGGTGCCCAGCGCCTGAGCGAGCGCGCGGGAGGTTCGGTCGCAGAGCTGTCCGGCGGAGTCGTCGCCGATGCCCACCAGGATGCGGGTGGCCGCCGCGCGCAGGGTTGCCGGGTCAGGCCGCCAGTAGGTGGAGGCACGCATCTCGTGCGCGAACCAGCGGCGCTCGTCCGCCACGTGCTGCGGCTCACGCTCCCCGCCGAACATCTGCTCTATCAGGGGCTCGGGCATCGTGATGCCGGCCTGGGCGAAGAACTTCTTCCACGCCCCCGTCACGTCGCCGGCCAGGTAGGTGGCGATGAGGTCCTCGGTTCCGGTGCGCAGCTGTTCCCGGTCCGTCAGCAGCTCGATCAGCGGTGGCTCGTGGGCGACGACGGTGTGCACCTGGTCGGGACGGGCCTGGGCCAGGGCCAGCACGCTGACGGCGCCGCCGCTGGAGCCCACCGCGATGGCCGGTCCCGCGTCGACGTGGGCGATCAGCCGGGACAGGTCGTCGGCTCGCAGTCGGGGTGTCGAGTCCTGGTCGGGGTCGTCGAGCCGGCTGCGGTTGATGCCGCGTGGGTCGGTGGTGAGCACGGTGTGGTCGCCGGCGAGCAGTTCGGCCAGCGGGGCGAAGGCTGCGGCGTCCATCGGGGCACCGGCCAGCACGAGGAGAGGGCCCTCGCCGCGCACTTCGTAGTGCAGGCGGGCGCCGGGCACCCTGAGGGAACCGGCGGCGGCGGTGTCAGTCGGGTGAGTGGTCATGCGTTCTCCGGATCAGGCTGTGACGGGTCTGTCGGTGAGCTAGACCACCCGGATGGTGCAAACTCATCGCTCGCAGATCGCGGCCGACCGCGAAGCAGCCCCGGAGACCGACCCTCGCTACGCGGCGGGGACCGGGTCAGGAGCGGCCGATGTTCTCGATGGACACCACGACCGGGGCACCGTCGATGATCTGGAACAGCACGCGGTACACCCCGACGTGCAGCCGCCGGTAGCTGCCCCACTTGCTTCCCTGGTGAGGGTTGTTCCGCAACAGGTTGATGGCGTCGATGACCTGATCCGCGCCGTCGCGGTCGTCCTTGGAGAAGCGGGCCAGCGCCGCCTGCGCGGAGGCCTGGATCTTGATTTCGACGTTCACGGAACGTCTATCCGGCGCGCAGCTCAGTCAGGAAGGCGTCGAAGTCCTGCGCCTGCTCGGGGTGCACCCGGTTGTGCGCCAGCGCTGCCCGGTCTTCCAGATCGGCCAGTTCGGCCGGGGACAGCAGCACAGCCACCGGAGTCCCGTGGTCGGTGATGACGGTGCGCTCACGCTGCACGGCAGCGCCGCGGCACAGTTCCCCGAACCGTGCACGTGCCTCCGCGATACCCAGCCTCTTCATGTGTCAAAAGATACACTTCATACACTCGGCCAGACAATCCGGTGCCGGGCCGGATCAGCCCCCGGGGCGGGCCGTCGAACTGCCGTACCGGTTCGCCGGTTTCGGGGAAGCCATATCATCAGCTTGAGATCAGAGGGGTGTCCGGATGCGGGCTGGCAGGGTGCGGCGGGGGGCGGTTGCCGTGGTGGCGGGGTGTGCGGGGCTGGTGCTTGCGGTGGGGTGCGGGGAGGAGCGGGCCGGCGGTTCGGGGGCGCCGTCCGGCAGCGCCTCGCCGTCGACGGCCGAGGAGTACGCCGAGGCGGCGCGGACGAAGCACGACCGGGCGTGGCCGGACGTCGCGGAGAAGTGCCGCGACGTGCCGACCGGGCCCGCGGCCGCGGCGAGCCCGAGCGACGGTCGGCCCGCCGACGACGAGCCGCCGCCCGAGAACCCCAAGTACGCCGAGAACCACGCGTACAAGCAGACCACCGACGTCTCCGCCGGCGAGCTGTGCCGCGGCGAGGCGCACGCCGCGCGTATCGCCGCCGCCCTCGACGACGCCGACCCGGCCGACGTGCAGGACGAGCAGGGCATCCGGCGCGTGCTCGAAGACCTCGGCTACACCCCCGACACCGTCAACGCGCGGCAGGCCGGCGCGTCCGGCGTCGGGTGGGACGTGAGGGTGGGCGGCGCGGGGCCGTGCATCAGCGGCAACACGGACTGGCCCGGCGAGATCGACGTGCACGGCGTGTACATCGAAGGCACCGGCTGCACCGAGCCCGCCGGCGGGCACTGACCCGGGCACTAAGGGGCACTGACCGGGCACCGGCACCGCCCGCCCACATCCCGGTTGACGCGCGGGCCGTCCCCCGGGTTGGCTGCCGGGGTGTCCGATCTCCGCTTCGCCCGGCCCGTCGGCGACGCCGCGCTCCGCGACTGGCAGTACGTGCACAACACGACCATCCCCACGCACCACCTGTCACTGGACGACGTACGGGAGCGCGCGCGGCGCCACCGTCTGGAGGTCGCCTACCTCGGCGACGTCCTCGCCGGCTGCAGCACCGTACGCCCGCCGGAGGACGTGGACGGCACCCGCACCGCCACCGTCATCGCCCGCGTCCTCGCCGACCACCGCGGCCGCGGCATCGGCGCGGAGCTGTACGCGCGCGGGCTGTTCGCGGCGTGGGAGCTGGGCGCGGAGCAGATCGCGACGGTGGTGCTGGCGGCCAACGAGAGCGGGCTGCGGTTCGCGCGCAAGGAGGGCTTCGTCGAGACCGAGCGCTACGTGCTGCCGGGCGAGACGGCCGAGTGGGTCGACATGAAGATGGTGCGCTGAGTCCTGCGCGGGGCCGCTACCGGGACCGCCGGGTTCCGCGTACGCAGGCGGCGGCGGAGCCCAGCAGCGACAGCGTCCACAGCCCGGTGCCGGAGATCACGAACCCGGCGCTCAGGCCCATCATGTCGTTGCCCGGCTCCAGTTCCGCCGCCGGCGCGGCGCCCCAGGCGCCCCAGGCGGGCGACGGGTCGTACACCACCGCGGTCGTCCAGGCCGGCGACAGGCCGTGCCCCGCGGTCGGCAGGTTGCCGGTGTCGGCGGTCATCCTGCCGGGCGCGTCGTCGTCGTCGCAGTTCAGCTCGTAGTCGTAGCGGGTGACCCAGCCGGAGTCGGTGTCGGTCTCGATCGCGGCGAGGGGGTCCAGTTCCCGCCGCTCCTCGACGCCGAGCACGGCGCAGGAGGTCTCGGTCCCCTGCCAGCGCAGCATCCAGTCCTCGGCGCCGTGATAGGTGAAGAGATACGCGCACATCAGCCCGCCGAGCCCCGTCACCACGGCGACGGCGGGGGTGTCGCCGCCCGTGTCCATGGCGAGCCAGAGCAGGACGACGGCCCACGCGAGGATCACGGCGGTGAGGATGAGGGGCAGCAGGAGGACCAGGAAGGTCATGTTCCCGAGGTTGTTGTAGAGCCAGACGACGGCGCACGCGTGGGCGACGCCCACGAGGGGCATGGCCAGGAGTCCGGCGAACGCCGCTCCGCGCGCCATCCGCCCCCGCCCGCCGGCCCGCCCCCGCCCGCCGGTCGGCTCCGGATCGGCCATCGAGACCGCCCCCTCCAGCCCGCAAGTCCTGGCATGTCCGCACCACTGAATCTACCCGCGTCCGCCCGGTAGGGTTCCCGTTCCCGGTGACGGCACCCGGCCCCGCCGCGCCCCCCGGCTCACCCGTGCCGCCCGGCTCCGCCGCCGCTCGCACCGCCCTGACCACGGCTTCCGTGAGCCAATCAGGCGCTGCACACCCGTTGACCCTCATGTGGACCCCGTGTATACCTGCCACATGCACGGTGGATCCACCGCCGGTACGGCTCGTCCCCTGGCCCCGATGTGTGGAGATGTCAATGGCACCAATCAGCAGGCGCCACCTGCTCGCGGCAGGCGGTGGCGCGCTGGGCAGCGCGGCGCTGGCCGCGTGCGGCAGCCCGGTCAACGTGCCGTCGTCCATGGAGGAGGTGACGCCCCGGCCCGGCAGGCCCAGCCGGGGCGGGGTGCTGCACTTCGGCCTCTCCACGGACCCGGCCAACCTCGATCCGCACGTCACCACCGGCGCGGCGTCGGACCTGCTGCGGCAGCTGACGTACAACGCGCTGCTCCAGTACGACGGCGACGGTGAGATCATCGGCGACCTCGCCGCCGAGTTCGGCTGGGCCGACGACACGACGTACGAGGTCAGGCTGCGCCCCGGGGTCCGCTTCCACGACGGCTCGCGGCTGACCGCGAAGGACGTCGCGTTCTCCTTCCGGCGCATGCGGGACGAGAAGACCGCCGCGACCACCGGCCCGCTCCTCGACCTGGTCGAGGAGGTCGAGGCCGCCGACGCCGCCACCGTCCTCTTCCACCTGAAGCAGCCGGACTCCACCATCCCCTTCGTCCTGGCCAACCCCACCGCGAACATCGTCTCCCAGCGCTGGATCGAGTCCGGCGCCGATCCCAAGACGAAGGTGATGGGCACCGGACCGTTCCGGTTCGTGGCGCGCGTCCCCGGGGTGAGCACCACCTACGAGCGCTTCGAGGACTACTTCGAGCCCGGGCTGCCGTATCTCAACGCGATCGTCTTCCAGCCGATGAGCGACGACTACGCCCGCGTCACGGCCCTGCGCACCGCCACCGTCGACATGATCGACTACGTCCCCGCCACCCACGTCGACGTCATCACCGAGAACCCGCGGCTGCGCTTCGCCTCCGACCGCAGCTTCGGCTTCGGCTTCGTCGGCTTCGTCACCAGCAAGCCGCCGTTCGACGACGTCCGCGTCCGCAGGGCCGTCGCGCTGGCCGTCGACCGCCGCTCCGTGCTGGAGACCGCGCTCCTCGGGCACGGCGAGCCGATCGACGGGGCGCTGATGCCGCCGGCCTTCGCCCGCTACTCCGGCAGCCTCGACGGCACCCTGGCCCACGATCCGGAGCAGGCCCGCTTCCTGCTCAGGAAGGCCGGGCAGGAGGGGCTGACACTGCCGGTCGTCACCACCAGCACGTACTCGGTCATCGCCCGCCCCGCGCAGGCGATGCTGCCGGGCATCCGCGAGGCCGGGGTGGACGTGCGGCTGACCCAGCAGGAGTGGCTGACGTTCCGGGCCAGCGTCGAGGCCCGGTCGTACCCCGTGCACTCCTGGGGCACGGCGCCGAAGTTCGGCGACCCCGCCTCCCTCAGCGACTTCCTCGGCAGCTCCGGCACGTTCACCCGGAACACCGACTTCAAGGACGAGCGGCTCGACCGGCTCCTCGCCGAGGGCCGCCGCACCCGCAACCGCGCGCTGCGCGACGAGATCTACCGGGACGTCGAGCAGCGGGCGCTGGAGCTGGTGCCGATGACCTGGACCGTACGCCGCCAGCAGGGCGAGGCGCACTACGACTACGTCAAGGGCTACCGGCACCCGCCCAAGGGCTCGTGGACCGGAGTGACCCTGCGCCGCATCTGGATGGACAAGACATGAGACGGTTCCTCCTCACCAGGCTTGCGCAGGCGGCGCTGCAGCTCTTCGCCGTCGGCAGCATCGTGTTCCTCCTCGTCCGCCTCATCCCCGGCGACCCGGCGCGCGCCGCGCTCGGCGAGGGCGCCACCGAGGAGCAGGTCGCGCAGACCCGCGAGACGATGCACCTCGACGACTCGTTCGTCAGCCAGTACTTCGGCTTCTGGGGCCGGCTCTTCCAGGGCGACCTCGGCACCTCGCTGATCAGCAGCCGGCCGGTGATGCAGGACCTGCCGGACCGGCTGGGCAACTCCCTGGAGCTCGTGCTGGTCTCGCTGCTCATCGCGGTCACGCTGGGCGTGCTGCTCGGCCGGGTGGCGGCCACCCGCGCCGACAAGCCCGCCGACCACGCGCTCGTCGCCGGCTCGATCTTCGGGATCTCGCTGCCGGTGTTCGTCATCGGGACGCTGCTGCTGATGGTGTTCGCGTTCCTCGTGCCGGTGCTGCCGCCGCAGCGGTTCACCACGCCCTGGGAGGATCCGGTGACCCATCTGCAGATCCTCGTGCTGCCGGTGGTCACGCTCACCGCCGCCTCGTGCGCGGTCATCACGCGCATGACGCGCTCGGCGATGCTGGAGACGCTCTCCGCGGACCACGTGCGCACCGCCCGCTCCAAGGGCCTCGCCGAGCAGCGGGTGATCAGGGACCACGCGCTGCGCACCGCGCTGCTGCCGGTGGCGTCCGCGACGACGGTCGAGCTGACCACGCTGATCGGCAGCACCGTCCTGGTGGAGACGATCTTCGGCTGGCCCGGGATGAGTTCGCTGCTGATGAGCGCCGTCGGGCAGCGCGACTACCCCGTCATCCAGGCCGTCGTCCTCGCCGTCGCGGCCATCGTCATCCTCGTCAACCTCGTCGGCGACCTGGTCGTACGAGCCCTCGACCCGCGGGCGGAGGAAGCCTGACATGTCGACCGCCGAACTCACCGCCCGGGAAGACCCGCCCGCCGCCGCCCCGGCCCGCCGCGGCGCCCGCCACCTGCTGCGCGGGCTGGCGAGCAACCGCCGTACGTCGCTCGCGGGCGGCTTCCTGCTGCTGGTCGGCGCCGCCGCGCTGTTCGCCCCGCTGATCGCGCCGCACGACTACCGCGACATCGCCGGCACCCCGCTCACCCAGGGCGGCGCGCTGGGTGTCGACGACTACGGGCGCGACGTGCTGTCCCGGCTGCTCATCGGGCTGCGTACGTCGCTCGCGGTCGCGCTGTCCGCGGTCCTCATCGCGGGCGCGATCGGCACGGCGCTGGGCCTGGTCGCCGGGTACGGCGGGCGCTGGGCGTCGGGCGTCATCATGCGCGGGATCGACATCCTGCTCAGCTTCCCGCCGATCGTGCTGGCCATCGCCGTGGTGGCCGCGATGGGGCCGGAGCTGGTCAACGTCGTGCTGGTCATCGGCGTGCTGTACATCCCGCGGTTCACCAGGATCGTCTACAGCCAGGTGCTGGCGATCCGCGGTGTCGAGTACGTCGAGGCCGCCGAGATCATGGGCACCCGGCGCAGCACCATCCTGCTGCGCACGATCCTGCCGAACGTCGCCGCGCCGGTGATCGTGCAGCTCAGCCTGTCGGTGAGCTTCGCGATCCAGCTGGAGGCGGGGCTGAGCTTCCTCGGCCTCGGCGCCCAGCCGCCGCTGCCGTCGCTCGGCACGATGGTCGGCTCGGGCCGCGACTTCCTGGAGGTCCAGCCCACGCTGCTGATCTACCCGTCGGTGCTGATCGTCCTCATCGTGCTGGCGCTGAACGTCTTCGGCGACGGCCTGCGCGACCTGCTCGACCCGCGCCGCAGCGGCACCGACTCCTGAGTCCCCTTCCACGCGCTCCAGCACCACAGCACCACCGCACCGCAGCGAAAGGAAACCGAACCCCATGGCCGTCTCCCTGCCCGACACCCACCGTCTCGGCGAGCTGTCCTGGACGCAGGTCAAGCAGCTGGCGGAGCAGGACCCGGTGGTCCTGCTGCCCATCGGCGCCATCGAGCAGCACGGGCCGCACCTGCCGGTCCACGAGGACTCCATCGTCGCCGAGTGGGTCGCCGACCGGCTGGCCCGCGAGCACGGCCACTGGGTCGCGCCCGCCCTCAACTACGGCCACTCCGGCGTCTTCCGCGGCTTCGCCGGCAACCTCTCCCTCAGCCAGGAGACGCTGCGCAACGTCACGTACGAGATCATCGAGGCGCTGGTCACCTCCGGCTTCCGGCGCCTCGTCATCGTCGACAACAACGGCGGCAACGTCGGCCCGGTGACCGGCGCCGCCGTCGACGCCCGGCGCGACCTCGGCGTGCTCGTCGGCCACCTCTACCCCTGGCAGCTCGGCTACGCCCTCATGCGCGACGTGTACGAGGACCCGGCCACCGCCTACGGGCACGGCGCCGAGCCGGAGCACTCGGCGATGCTGGCGATGTTCCCCGAGCAGGTGCAGAGCGAGCTGGCGCAGCCGGGCACGCTGGCCTCCCCCGCCGGCTGGACTCCGGCCGGTTACACCGAGGCGGCCATCCCCGGCCAGCCCGTACCCGGCACGGTGCTGTGGGACTTCTCCGAGATCAGCGCCACCGGCTGCACCGGCGACGTGAGCCTGGGCAGCGCCGAGACCGGCAAGGTGTGGATCGAGCGGGTGCTGGGCTTCTGCGCCGCGTACCTGGCGGAGTACGACCGCAACACCCGTGCGGGCGCGGCGCCCGCCGAGGCCGCGGCGGTGCCGAGGTGAGCACCGCGGCGGAAGCGGCGGAGGAGAAGGCCGCCGCGGCCGGGCCCGTGCTGACCGTCGAGCGGCTGTCGGTGGACTTCCGCGTCGCCGGCGAGTGGACCCCGGCCGTACGGGACGTCAGCTTCACCGTCGGCCGCGGCGAAGTCGTCGCGCTGGTCGGCGAGTCGGGCTCGGGCAAGTCGGTCAGCTCGATGTCCGTCCTCGGCCTGGTCGCCGGCAGCGCCCGGCACCGCGGCAGCATCCGCTTCCACGACACCGAGCTGCTCGGCCTCGGCCACGAGGCGCTGCGGAGCATCCGCGGCAAGCGGATCGCGATGATCTTCCAGGAGCCGATGACGGCGCTCAACCCCGTCTACACCGTCGGCCGGCAGATCGCCGAGGCCATCCGCTGCCACGAGCAGGTCTCCCGGGCCGGGGCCCGCGCCCGCGCGATCGAGCTGCTGACGAAGGTCGGCATCCCGGAGCCGGAGCGCCGCGTCGACAGCTACCCGCACCAGCTCTCCGGCGGCCAGCGGCAGCGGGCGATGATCGCCATGGCGATCTCCGGAAACCCCGAGGTGATCATCGCCGACGAGCCGACCACCGCGCTCGACGTCACCGTCCAGGCCGAGATCCTCGACCTGCTGCGCGGCCTGCAGCGGGACCTCGGCTCGGCGGTGCTCATCATCACCCACGACATGGGCGTGGTCGCCGACCTCGCCGACCGCGTGGTGGTGATGAAGGAGGGCGAGGTCGTCGAGGAGGCGCCCGTCGGGCGGCTGTTCGCGGCGCCCCGGCACGAGTACACCCGCCGGCTGCTGGCCGCCGTACCCAAGCCGCCTCCCCCGCCGGC
>NZ_BAAAPF010000096.1:0-21867 GCF_039531005.1 Streptomyces synnematoformans | reverse complement strand
GCGCGCCCGGTGCCCCGCGCCCGGCCGGGCCCGCCGGGCCCGCGCCGTCCGTGCGCGACGGGGCGTCGGCCTGTTCCGGGATCTCGCCCCCGGCGCCGCTCTCGGTCGCCGTACCCGCCGCCCGGCCACCGCCCGACACCGCCTCATACACCTCCTCCACGGTGCCGACGCCGAACGCCGCGCACAGCCCGCCCGGCTCGCCCGCGTACGCGGCCTCGCCGACGGCGGTCAGGAAGACCACCTGGTCGCAGCGCGGCAGATCGGCGAGGACGTGCGTGGTCAGCACGACGGTGGTGCCGGCGTCCGCCAGCCCGCGCAGGGTGCGCATCAGCCCGGCGCCCGTGACCGGGTCGAGCCCGGACGTCGGCTCGTCGAGGAACAGCACCCGGGGCCGGGTCAGCAGCTCCACCGCGATGCTCGCCCGCTTGCGCTCGCCCCCGCTCAGCGCCCGTACCGGGGTGTCGCGCCGCGACGTCAGCCCGAGGACGGCCAGCACCCGGTCGACGGTCGCGGCGACGGCGGCGGCCGGGACGCCCGGCGGCATCCGCAGGCCGGCCGCGTACACCAGCGTGCGGTGCAGCGGCAGCTCGCGGTGGATGATGTCGTCCTGCGGTACGAACCCGAACTCCGGCCCCGGCGCCCCCGGCGGCGCCCCGTCGTGCCGGACCTCGCCCTCGCTCGGCGCGCTGAGCCCCGCCAGCGTCTGCAGCAGGACCGTTTTGCCGGCGCCGCTGCTCCCCGCGATCACCGTGAGGGTCCCCGGCGCGACGTCGACCGACACCCCGCTCAGCACCCGCCCGGCCCCGCGTACGTCCCGGCTCACCCGGCGCGCCCGCAGCCGCAGACCGCCGGCTGGCGGCACGGGGACGCCGGCGGCGGTACAGGCGGAGCCGCCGGCGGAGACATCCGGGCGCGGCGGCGGCGTCGACATGAGTGCAGCATGCCAAAGGATCGGCGTTCCGAGCCCTCCCGGCTCGCGGGGCGTACCGGCGATCGGATGATCCACGGCGGCGGCCCGCCCGTCCGCCCGGCTGCCCGCCCGACCGGCCGGGCCGCCCGGCTACGCCGCGGCCGGCCGCCACTCCCCGGCGAGCTGCCCGAGCACCACCTCGTCCAGGAACTCGCCGAGCACCCAGGCCGAGGAGCGCAGCAGCCCCTCGCGGACGAAGCCGTTGCGCTCGGCGGCGCGCAGCATCGCATCGTTGTCCGCGAGCGTCTCGATCTGCAGCCGGTGCAGGCCGCGGACGACGAAGCCGTAGTGGCAGAGCACCGCGACCACGTCGGTGCCGTAGCCCTTGCCGCGGGCGGACGGCATCAGCCCCATCCCCAGGTGCGCGGCCCGGTGGTGGTTGTCGATGCTCCACAGCGCGGCGGTGCCGACCAGCGTGCCGCCGGCCAGCTCCACCACGGAGAACGGGACGAGCGTCTCCTTCGTGTCGTCCACCAGCAGCGGGGACTCCTTCGAGTCGGCCGCCACGGGCCGCCACGGCCAGCCGTTGGCCCGCGAGTGGGTGACCACGTCGTCGTACAGCTCGGCCTGCAGGACGGGGATGTCGTCCGCGTGCCGGGCCCGGAGCCCGACCTTGGTACCTCGTAGCATGCGTGCTTCTTAACCGACCGGGCTGGCCGGCCGCAAACGGGATAACGATCCCAGCAGCGTGCGGACGCTCACGCCCGCCGGCTCGGCCACGCGCCCCACGGTCAGCTGTTCCGCCAGGCCCGCGACCATGCGGCAGCACGCCACGTGAGGGTCAAGCGCCCGGCTCCCCGCGGCGCGCGCGGAAGGTGCGGCGATACGTCGCCGGGGGCACCCCGACGGTGCGGTGGAAGTGGCGGCGCAGGGTCGTGGCCGTGCCCATGCCGGTGGCCGCCGCGATGGCGTCGACGGCGTGGTCGGTGGTCTCCAGCAGCTCCTGGGCGCGGCGGATCCGCTGGGTGTTCAGCCACTGCAGCGGGGTGGCGCCGGTCGCGCCGCGGAAGTGGCGGGTCAGGTTGCGCGGGCTCATCCGCGCCTGGCGGGCCAGGTCCGCCACCGTCAGCGGCCGGTCGATGCGCTCCAGCACCCAGGGGAACAGCGCGGCGAGCGGCCGGTCGTCCGTGGCGGGCACCGGCGCGGCGACGAACTGGGCCTGGCCGCCGTCCCGGTGCGGCGGCACCACCAGCCGGCGGGCGACGGCGTTGGCGGCCGCCGAGCCGTGGTCGCGGCGTACGAGGTGCAGGCACAGGTCCAGCGCGGCGGCCTTCCCGGCGGAGGTGAGCACGCTGCCGTTGTCCACGTAGAGCACGTCCGGGTCGACCCGCACCGCCGGGTGGCGGGCGGCGAGGACGGCGGTGTGCGCCCAGTGGGTCGTCGCGCGCCGGCCTCCCCCACCGGCTACGCCCTTACTGGCGGGGGTACCCCCATTACAGCAGCCCGGCGGCGGCCAGCACGAACGCGCCGGTGCACAGCGAGGCCACCCGGGCGCCGGCCGCGTGCGCCGCGCGCACCGCGTCGGTCAGGGCGGCGGGCGGCGCGGCGTCGACGTCCGCCCAGCCCGGGACGATCACGGTGCCGGCGTGCCGCAGCCGGTCCAGCCCGTGGTCGGGCTCCAGCCGGAACCGGCCGAACCGTACGGCCCGCGTGCCGCAGACGGTGACGTCGTACCAGGGGCCGGTCACCTCGTCCGGGGCGGAGCCGAGGGCCTCGTACGCCACGGACAGCTCGAAGTGCAGCATGCCCTCGGTGACGGCCAGCGCGACGGTGTGGTCCATGTCCGAAATTGTACGGGCGTTGTCATTCCGGACACTCGTGGCGGCGGCCCGACCCCGTCAGGATGTCCGCGGTGGATCGTTCGAGAGCGGGGAGTACCGATGGGATCGGGCCAGGCGGTGGCGGTGTTCGGGGCGTACGGGCACACCGGGCGGTTCGTCGTGGCGGAGCTGCGGGAGCGCGGGTACGTGCCGGTGCTCACCGGCCGGGACGCCGGCAAGCTGGCGGCGCAGTCGGCGGCGACCGGGCTGGCGGCCCGCCCGGCGGCCGTCGGCGACGCCGCCGCGCTCGACTCCGCCCTGGCCGGGACGGCGGCGGTGGTCAACACCGCCGGCCCCTTCGCCACGACCGCCGCGCCGGTGATCGAGGCGGCGCTGCGCGCCGGCGTCCCGTACGTGGACGTGGCCGCCGAGATCGAGGCCAACGCCGACACGTTCGCCCGCTTCACCGGCCCCGCCCGCGCCGCCGGCACGGCGGTGGTCCCGGCGATGGCCTTCTTCGGCGGCCTCGGCGACCTGCTGGCCACCGCGGCGGCGGCCGACTGGACGGCGGCCGACGAGGTGCACGTCGCGTACGGGCTGAGCAGCTGGCACCCCACCGCGGGGACGCGCGCGGCGGGCGAGGTCTCCGGCGCCCGGCGCGGCGGCCGCCGCGTCCGCTACGCGAACGGCGGGCTGGAGTACCACGACGCCGAACTCCCCGTTCTGGACTGGCCGTTCCCCGCCCCGCTGGGCACCCGGCCGGTGCTCGGCGAGTTCTCCATGGCCGACGTCGTCACCGTCCCCAGCCATCTGGCCGTCCCCGAGGTGCGCACCTACATGGCGACCGCGGCGGCCCGCGACCTGGCGTCCCCGGACACCCCGCCGCCCGCCGCGGCCGACGGGCGCGGGCGCTCCGCGCAGACCTTCGTCGTCGACGTCCTCGTACGCTCCCGGGGCGCCGAACGCCGCGCCACGGCCGCGGGCCGGGACATCTACGCCGTCACCGCCCCGCTGGCGGTGGAGGCGGTGCACCGCCTCCTCACCGGCCGGACCCGGACGGCCGGCGTCGCCTCGGCCGGCGCGGCCTTCGACGCCCCCGCCTTCCTCCGCGCCCTCTCCGCCCACCTCACCGTCGACCTGCACCGGTAGCGGAACGGCTGCGTCCCGCCGCCGGGAGGTTAGTCAAGCTTATTGACAAATTGCGTGGCCGATTCCTACGTTCAGACGACCTGTGCCCCACTCCTTCCCCCTCCACCACTCCGAACGCCGGGCCGGACCGCGCGGCGCCGATGGGAGCGTGCATTCACCTTGGTTAGCGAGTCCCGACAGGCCCTCGTCGTCCGCGGCGGCTGGGACGGGCATCACCCCGTGACGATCAGCGACAGCTTCGTCCCGCACCTGAAAGAGCACGGCTACACGGTCGAGATCCGCGACGACCTCGCGGTGTACGACGACGTCGAGCGGCTGGCGGCCACCGACCTGATCGTGCAGTGCTGGACGATGGGCACCCTCACCCGCGAGCAGAGCGCCAACCTCGCCGCCGCCGTGCGCGCCGGCACCGGCCTGGCCGGCTGGCACGGCGGCATCGTCGACGCCTTCCACGACCACGGCTACCACCTGCTGACCGGCGGCACGTTCGTGATGCACCCGCCCGGCTACCACGAGCACGACTACCACCTCGTGCCCGAGCGCTCCGGCCATCCCGTCGTCGCCGGCCTCGACGACTTCACCGTGCACTCCGAGCAGTACTGGGTACTCACCGACCCGCACATCGACGTGCTGGCCACCACCACCTTCCCGCCGGACGAACTCCACGACGAGCCCGTGACCGTGCCCGCCGTCTGGACCAGGACGTGGGGCCGGGGCCGGGTCTTCGTGTCGACGATCGGACACAAGCCCGACGACTTCGACGTGCCGGAGGTCCGGACCCTGACCGAGCGGGGACTGCTGTGGGCGAGCCGCCCGTGACCGGCCGGCCGCTGAACGTCGGCATCGTGGGCGCGGGCAGGATCAGCGGCGCCTATCTCGACACGCTGGCCGGGCTGACGGCGCTCCGGCTGACCGCCGTCACCGACCTCGACCGCGGCCGGGCCGAGGCCGTCGCCGAGCGGTACGCGGGCGGGACGGCCGTGGCCGGTACCGTCGCCGACCTGGTCGCCCGGGACGACGTGGACGCCGTCCTCAACCTCACCGTCCCCGCCGCGCACGCCGAGGTCGCCCTCGCGGCGCTGCGCGCGGGCAAGCACGTGTACGGCGAGAAGCCGCTGGCGGCGAACCGTGCGGAGGCCGGCGCCGTGCTGGCCGCCGCCGGCGAGACGGGGCTGCGGGTCGGCTGCGCGCCGGACACCGTCCTCGGCACCGGCACCCAGACCGCCCGCAGGGCGGTCGACGACGGCCTGGTCGGCCGCCCCGTCGCGGCGACGGCCTTCATGACCACCGCCGGACACGAGGCGTGGCACCCGGACCCGGAGTTCTACTACCGGCCGGGCGGCGGCCCGCTCCTCGACATGGGCCCGTACTACCTGTCCGCGCTGGTCCACCTGCTGGGGCCGGTGACCGGGGTCTCGGGCGCCGTCTCCCGGCCGCGCGCCGAGCGGACCGTCGGCAGCGGGCCGCGCGCCGGGCAGACCTTCCCCGTCGAGGTGGACACCCACGTCACCGGCGTGCTGGAGCACGCGGGCGGCGCGCTGTCCACCCTGCTCATGAGCTTCGACGTCAAGGCCGCGCGGCTGCCGCGCATCGAGGTGCACGGCACGGAGGCGTCGCTGTCCGTGCCCGACCCCAACCACTTCGACGGGGCCGTCGAGCTGAACCGGGGCGACGGCTGGGAGCCCCTGCCCGTCTCGGCCGGCTACCCGGACGCCGGGCGCGGCACCGGCCTCGCCGACCTGTCCGAGGCCCTGGCGGCCGGGCGCCCGCACCGCGCCTCGGCCGAACTCGCCGCCCACGTCCTGGACATCATGCTCACGCTCATGGACGCGGCGGCCCAGGGGAGGTCCCTGACCGTGTCCAGCAGCTGCACGCGCCCCGACCCGGTCATCCTCTGACGCCGCCCGGCAGGAGTCCGTCCGTCCCGCCCCCGCCGGTGACCCGCACCCCCGCGCGCCGGGCCACCGGACGCGCGGGGGCGGGCCCGGCCGTCAGGCCGGGAAGGTGGCGCCCCAGGTGACGGGGCCGACGATGCCGTCGACCGCGAGGCCCTTCTTCGCCTGGAAGTCCCGGCACGCGGCCTGCGAGGCGGGACCGTAGGCGCCGTCCGCGGCCAGGCCGTAGCCGTGGGCGGCGTTCATCTTGTTCTGCCAGGTGGCCACGCTGGGGTGGTGGAAGACCGGCGGCTGGCGGAAGTTCACGCCGGGGTGGGGGAGCGGGCCGCCGCCGGGGTTCGTCGCGCCGTCGAGCACGCCGTTCCCGTACAGGTTCCCCGGGCAGCCGGTGCTCAGGTGGTCGCGGTGGCCGCAGATGGCCCGCGCCGCCCCGCCCCGCGTGCGCAGCCGGTTGACGGCGTGGCGGAAGGCGCTGATCAGGCCGGGGGTGATGGTGTCGTAGTCGCCGGCGGTGCCGCCGACGAGGCCGCAGACGGCGTACCAGTTCTGGTTGCCGGGGGTGGTGCCGTTGGCGGCCGTGCGGCGGTTCTCGCCCCGGCCCTGGAACACGTAGTCGTGCACGCAGACGAGATGGCTGTACGCGATGTCCGCCCAGCCGTTGCTGTCCATGTGGTAGTTCTGGATCCCGCGCACCTGGCCGGCGCAGTCCGCATGGTTGCCGCGGGCGACGTGGACGGCGTCGACGTGATGGATGGTCACCCCGCCGTGCTGCGGGGTGATGTTGCCGCTGGTGCTCCGCGGAGCGCGGGCGCCCCACTGCGACCGGGTGACGAAGGTGGTCATCCGGACCTCCGTCCGGACAGCGCGCAGTCGACGGTGGCGTTGAGCGGCTCCGTCTGCGCGTACCGCAGCACGCCGGACGGGTGGACGGCGCCGGGGTGGTCGGGGCGGGTGACGATCGGCAGCTCGCGCGGGCTCGCGGCGAAGGCGTGACCGGAGCAGATCACGGGGGCGGCGGCCACGGCCGCGGCCGCTCCCAGGAAGCCACGGCGGGATGGTCGTTGCGGCATGTCGTCTCCAGAGGTGGGGGTTTCACGGGCTGACGGAGCGCAGCTCCGTGTCCTCGCGTACGTCAGACGTACAGGACGCCGGTAGCGCCGCGGTTGCGCGCCGTCGCCGCCTCGCCGCGGCTACTCGCCCCAGAAGGTCTGCCGCGCGACCGATCCGTTCACCGACCGGCGGTACTGGCCCGGCGACTTGCCGGTGTGCTTCTTGAACACGACGCTCATGTACTCGGAATGGCTGAAGTGGAGCCGTGCCGCGATCTGCTGGAGCGTCCAGTCCGTCGAGGACAGCAGTTCGGCGACGTGCGCCACCCGGACGCGCACGATCTCGCCGTGGACCGTCCGGCCCAGGGTCCGCAGGAACCGGTGGTCGAGCGCGCGTCTGGAGAGCCCGATGTGCCGGAGTACGGCGTCGACCGCCAGGTTCTGGTCCGAGCGGTCGCGGATGAACCGCAGGGCCTCGGCGACGAGGGGGTCGTCCACGGCCAGGATGTCCGAGGACTGCCGGGTGACGAGCCGGGTCGGTTCGATCAGGCGCAGGCCCGGCTCCAGGGACCGGCCCTGCATCATGAGGTCCAGGAGTTCGGCGGCGAGGTATCCCGTCCGCGTCGTGTCCGGCTCGATGCTCGACAGCGGCGGGGTCGTGAGGTTGCCGATGAGTTCGTCGTTGTCGACGCCGATGACGGCGACCGAGTCGGGCACCGCCAGGTCGGCGGTCTTGCAGGCCTCCAGCACCTCCTGGCCGGCGATGTCGTAGCAGGCGAAGACGCCCACCGGTTTGGGGAGGTCGGTGAGCCACTCCGCGAGGAGCCCGCGGTCCACGGCGCGCATGCCCGTGGACTTCATCCGGAACTCCCGCGGGACCGAGCCGCGTTCGCGCACATGCTCGGCGAACCAGGCGCCGCGCTTGAGGGACCAGCCGAACCGCTCGTCGCCGCAGTAGGCGAAGTTCCGCAGGCCGCGCTCCTCGAAGTGCCGGAGGGCCCACTGCGCGATCGTGCCGTCGTCGGTCTCGACGCCGGGCAGTTCGGGCACGAGCCGGGCCGCGCTGAGATCGACCGTGGGGAGGCCGAGGCGCCGGATGAACGCGGCGGTCTCGGTGCTCTCGATGCGGGCAAGCACGCCGTGGCCGTGCCAGTCCTCAAGCCACGAGAAGTCGGTCTCGTGGCGGCTGTGTTCGGCGAGATACATCGACCAGCCCGGGTGGGCCTCGACGTACTTCTTCACGCCCACCAGCACTCCGCGGGCGTACGCGTTCGAGGTTTCGACCAGCAGCGCGACGTGCCGTGTCTGGCGGGCGGGCATGTAAAAATTCTAAGGCAGACTGCGAGATAACGCATGGATTGGTCTCCCCCGCCGTCCGTAATCTACACGGCCATGGGAGGTCAACGATGACGCAGAGAGTACGGGTGGCGATTGCCGGACTCGGATTCGGTGCCGAGTTCATCCCCATCTATCAGGCGCATCCCGACGCCGAGTTGGTGGCGGTCTGCCAACGCACCGAGACGACCCTGGCCGAGGTCGCGGACCGCTTCGGGGTTACGGGCCGGTACACCGATTTCCACGCGATGCTGCGGGACCCCGGTATCGACGCCGTGCACATCAACACCCCGATCCCGAACCACGCCGAGCACACCGTCGCGGCACTCCGCGCCGGCAAGCACGTCGCGTGCACGGTTCCGATGGCCACGACGCTCGACGAATGCCGGGAGATCGTCGCCGCCGTCCGGGAAACCGGCAGGAAATACATGATGATGGAGACCGTCGTCTACTCCCGGGAGTTCCTGCACGTCCAGGATCTCGTGGCGAACGGCACGATCGGCCGGGTCCAGTTCCTGCGCGGCGCCCACTACCAGGAAATGGCGGGCTGGCCCGGTTACTGGGAAGGGCTGCCGCCCATGCATTACGCGACGCACGCGGTGAGCCCCGTGCTGAGTCTCGCCGGTGCGCTGGCGGAGAGCGTGGTGTGTGTCGGCTCGGGCCGGATAGCACCGCGGCTCGCCGGAAAATACGGTTCGCCGTTCGCCGTCGAAAGCGCCCTCATCACCCTCCGCGGCTCGGACGTCGGCGCCGAGATCGCACGGTCGCTTTTCGAGACGGCCCACGAATACGTGGAGAACTTCACGGTGTTCGGAGCCCGGGCGACCTTCGAATGGGAGCAGACGCAGGGCGCGGGGCACGTGCTGCACACCGGGGAGATCCCGAAGAGCATCGAGATACCGGACTTCGCGCACCGGTTGCCGCCCGAGATCGCTCCGTTCACCACACGCGGCGTCTACGACGACGAGAACGAGCACCTCTCGTTCGTCCAGGGCGGCGGCCACGGCGGCTCCCACCCGCATCTCGCCCACGAGTTCCTCAGGAGCATCGTCGAGGACCGTGCGTCCGCGATCGACGAGGTCACCGCGGCGAACTGGACGTCGGTCGGCATCTGCGCGCACGCGTCGGCCATGGACGGGGCTGCCCGGGTGCAGATCCCCGACTACGCGGAATCGCCGTGAACACGACCCTGGGGCGGGGGCCGGTGGACTCCGCGACGCGCCGGCGGGCGGTCCTGCGCAGGACCCCTCTCGGGGCCGTCGCCCTGGCCGTCGCCGCCGTCGCCGCCTGGGTGGCGTTCCTCGCCGACGACACCCCGGCCGGGCCCGCGACCCAGGACCCGGGCCAGTTCCTCGTCACGGTGCTCGACGCGGTCACGTTCGCCGGGCTGCTGTTCGTCGCGGCGTCCGGCTTCACCCTGATCTTCGGGCTGATGCGCACGGTGAACATGGCCCACGGCTCGCTGTTCCTGCTGGCCGCCTACATCGCCATCCGGGTGCAGGAGTCGATGGTCGGCCAGTCCCGCAACATCGAGCCGGGGCACGTCGGCATGCTGGACTGGCTGGTGCCGATGCTGGCCGGGGCCGGCGTCGCGGCCGTGGCCGGCCTGGTGATCCAGCAGCTCTTCCTGCAGTGGAACGAGGGCCAGGAGCTGCGGCAGGCGCTGATGACGCTGGCCCTCACGGTCGTCCTGGCCGACCAGATGCTGCGCGAGTTCGGCGGGCTGGCCCAGACGATGGTCTGGCCCGGCACGATCACGCACTTCCTCTCCGTCCAGGGCGAGCGCTACCCCGTCACCCGGCTGTTCATCCTGGGCGTGGCCGTGCTGGTCGGCGTGCTGCTGTGGCTCTGGCTCACCAGGACGGGCACGGGGATGGTGATCCGGGCCGGCGTGGACGACCGCCAGATGGTGCGCGGGCTCGGCATCAACATCAAGCTGGTCTTCGCGGTCACGTTCCTCGTCGGCTCCTTCCTCGCCGGCGTGGGCGGTGTGCTCGGGGCCTCCTTCGCCGGCGCCGCGCCCGGCACCGACGGCAACTGGCTGCTGAACTCGCTCGTCGTCGTCATCATCGGCGGCCTCGGCTCGCTCCGGGGCGCCGCGGCCGGCTCGCTGCTGTACGGCACCGTCGTCGCGTTCTCGCCCGCCTACCTGCCGAGCGAGTACTCCTACTACGCGATCATCATGACCTTCGTCCTGCTGGCGCTGGTCCTGGCCATCCGGCCCTACGGACTGTTCGGGAGACCGGCATGACCGCGCGCGACCTGCTCACCCGGAGCAACCTCCTCGGCGCCGCCCTGGTCGTCGTCCTGCTGGTCCTGCCGAGCCTGGCGACGGCCTACTTCGTCAACTTCGTCATGACGCAGACGTTCATCCTGGGCCTGGCGGCGGCGACCATCGTGTTCCTCGCCAAGTACGGGGGCATGATCTCGCTCGCCCAGTTCCTGCTGTTCGGCGTCGCCGGCTTCATGTTCGGCAACGCGGCCCAGGAGACCGGCGCCCGCGGGCTGAACCTCGGCTGGCATCCCTGGGCGGCGGTCGTGTTCGCCCTCGTGGTGACCACCGCGGCCGCGTTCGTCCTCGGCGCGCTCGCCAGCCGCAGCACCGGGCTCTACTTCCTGATGCTCACGATGGTCTACGCCGTCATCGGCTACTACGTGTTCGCGCAGATCGTCGAGATCTCCGGGCCCGGCGGCCTCACCAGCATCCAGCGGCCGGACCTCCTCGGGCCGCCGGTGCGGCTGTACTACGCGGGACTCGGGCTCTCGGTGCTGGCGTACGTCGGCTTCCGGGCCGTCGGGCGGACCGCGTTCGGGCTGGCGCTGCAGGGCGTCCGCGACGACCCGGTCCGGATGGCGTCGCTGGGGTTCAACGTGCCGTTGCACCGGGCGCTGGCCTTCACCCTGGCCGGGTTCGCGGCCGGGGCGGGCGGCCTGCTCAACGTGTGGTGGAACGGCCAGATCGACCCCGCGTCGATCGCGATCGGACCCACCCTGATCCTGCTGATCATCGCGGTGATCGGCGGTATCTCGTCCTTCGAGGGCGCCTGGCTGGGTGCCTTCGTCTACGTACTGATCTTCACCTACCTGCGCGATCTGCCGCTGATCGACCGGGTCGGCATCACCGAAGCACGGTTCAACACCGTGATCGGGGTGATCGTCCTGGTGATCATGATGCTCTCTCCCGAGGGGCTCACCGGCATCGCCCGGCGACTGCGCCGCCGCCTCCGGCCGCCCGCCAGGACCGGGCCGGCCCCGTCCACCGGACCACCGCTGCCCGTTCGCACGACCGAGAAGGAACTGGGAGTCACACGACGATGAGCAGACTCAGCCGCCCGGCGGCACTGACACTCTCCACGGCGGCGAGCCTGGCACTGCTGGCCGCGGGCTGCAGCGGGGACGGCGGCTCCTCCGGGCTGCCGGCCGACCAGGAGTCGTCCTCGTTCTCCGCGGAGGGCGACGGCGTCCGGCTGGGAATCCTGGGCCAGTGCGAGGGCCCGTTCGGCGGATTCCACGAGGACGTGGTCGCGGGCACGACGCTCGCCTTCGCCCGGTACGCCGGCGCGAGCCCGAACTCGTCCACCAGCGCGCTGGAGGGCTTCAGCGACGCGGAGGTCGCGGGCACCCCGATCGAACTCGTCGGCATCGGCTGCGGCGACGACACCGCCGACCGCATCCTCCAGGAGGTGCGCCGCCTGGTCGAGCAGCAGGGGGCCAACGTCATCATCGGCCCGCTCTCCGGCGACGAGGGCATCGCCGTCGCCGAGTACGCGAAGGGCAAGCCCGACCTCACGGTGTTCGCGGGCATCTCCGGCTCGCAGGAGCAGACCCTGCAGGTCCAGGCGCCGAACTACTTCCGGTTCTACGGCGACGGCGCGATCTGGAACGCCGGCCTCGGCGACCTGCTGTACCGCGAGAAGGGCTGGCGCAAGGTCGCCGTCATCGCCGACGACTACAGCTTCGGCCACACCTCGGCGGCCGGCTTCGTCGCCGACTTCTGCGGCGTCGGCGGCGAGGTCACCCACCGGGTGTTCCCGCCCCTGGGCACCACCGACTACTCCTCCTACATCGCGCAGCTGCCGGACCCGGACGAGGTGGACGGCTACTTCTGGGCCGTGGGCGGCACCGGCACGCAGGCCGCGCTGGAGGCGTTCGTCAACGCCAAGGGCGACCTGACCGGCGACCGGCACGCGGGCAACTTCTTCTTCAACCCGGACCTCGCCCAGGCGCTCGGCACCGACATCGCCGGCGCGCACATCGGCGGCTTCGCCACCCTGCCGGGCGACATCCAGACCCCGGAGATCAAGGAGTACCTGGCCGCGGCCGACGAGACGTGGGAGACCATCCCGGGGTCGCTGAGCGGCAACGAGCCCGCCCCGCCGTCGACCTCCGCGGCCTTCGGGTTCTTCTACGGCTACTACTCGGCCGGCGTGGCGCTGGTCGAGGGGCTCAAGGCGGTCGACGGCGACATCTCCGACCCCAAGGCGTTCCAGTCCGCCGTCGCCGGCCTCACCCTCGACCTGCCGCACGGCGACATCAGCCTGGACGAGAACCGCAGCGGCATCGTCGACGTCGGGCTCTCCCGCCTCGCCGTCAACGACTCCGACGAGGTCGTGCAGGAGAGCGTGGCCATCGTCCCCGGCGTCGACCAGACCTTCGGCGGCACGTTCAGCCCGGACACCCCGTCCCCCGGCCGGGACTTCCCGAAGTGCGAGAAGCGGGACCTGCCCTGGGAGGGCAAGGCCATCCCCGTCGTCGACGGCGTCCCGCAGAGATAAGGAGGTCCGGTCATGGCCCACACCGGTACGGCGCCGTCGGCGCCGTCGGGACCGCCAGGCCCGTCAGGGCCCGCCGGCCCGGCGCCCGTCGTCGAGGTCCGCGCGGTCACGGTGGCGTTCGGCGGCCTGCTCGCCCTGCGCGACATCGACCTCGCCATCGCACGGGGCGAGCGGCTGGCGGTCCTCGGGCCGAACGGAGCCGGCAAGACCACGCTGTTCAACGTGATCGCCGGCGACGTCACCCCGGCCGCCGGCTCCGTCGTCATCAAGGGCGTCGAGTGCGTCCACCGGCCGTCGCGCTACCGGCCGCGCCTGGGCGTCGCCCGGACGTACCAGAAGGCGCGGGCCCTGGCCGGCCTCACGGTGCGCGAGAACATCTACCTCGCACTCGCCGGCCTGCGGGGCCGGCACCGGCCCCTGTGGCGCACGGCCGCCGACCGGCGGATGGGCGAGGAGGCCGCCGACGTGGCGCACCGGGTGTGGCTGGCGGGCCAGCTCGACGCCGCGGCGGGGGAGCTGTCCCACGGCCAGCAGCGCCAGCTCGAACTCGGGATGGCGATCGCCACGAGGCCGGACGTGATGCTGCTCGACGAGCCGGCGTCCGGCCTGTCGCGGGGTGAGCGCGAGCGGCTCGTCGAGCTGCTGGAGTCCTTCGACGAGGAGCTGACCCTGCTGCTTGTCGAGCATGACATGGACGTGGCATTCCGCATCGCCCGGCGGGTGGTGGTGATGGCCGACGGGGAGCAGGTCACGGCCGGCACCCCCGAGCAGGTCCGCGCCGATCCGCAGGTCCACCGCATCTACCTCGGTACGGAGGCGCCGGCATGACACCCCCTGTGTCGACAGAACCGCTCCTGGAGGTCCGCGGGCTGCGGGCCGGCTACGGCGCCTCCCTGGTCCTGGAGGACCTCGACTTCAGCATGGGTGCCGAGGCGGTCGGGATCGTCGGCCGCAACGGCATGGGCAAGACCACGCTCTGCGACACGCTCGTCGGGTTCCTGCCGCCGACGGGCGGGGAGATCCGGCTGCGCGGTCAGCGGCTCGACGGCCGGACGCCGGAGAAGATCGCGGGCGCCGGCATCGCCTACGTCCCGCAGGGCCGGCGGCTGTTCCCGTCCCTGACCGTCGACGAGCACCTGGCCATGCTGGCCCGCCGGACGCGCGCCAAGCGGTGGACGCCCGCGGCGGTCTACGAGCTGTTCCCGCGGCTGGCCGAGCGCAGGAAGCACGGCGGCGCCGCGCTGTCGGGCGGCGAGCAGCAGATGCTCGCCGTCGGGCGGGCGCTGCTGCTGAACGCGCACCTGATCGTCATGGACGAGCCGTCCGAGGGGCTGGCCCCGACCATCGTCGACGTCCTCGTCGACGTCGTGCACCGCCTGGTCGACGAGGGGGTGGCCGTCCTCGTCGTCGAGCAGAACCTGCGCGCCGCGGTCCGGATGGCGCAGCGCCAGCTCGTCATGGTGTCCGGGCGGCTGGAGGCCGAGTTCAGCGGCGCCGAGCTGCTCGACCGGCCGGACCTGCAGAGCAGGTACCTCGGCGTCGGCGGCGCCGACCGGGCGCTGCGGTGAGGTGCGAGGCGCCCGTACCGCGCGGAGGGCGAAGGGAGACGCGATGGGAGGACCGATGAAGGCGACGAGGACGTTCGGGGTCAACACCTGGGTGTGGACCTCGCCCCTGACCGACGGGCGGCTGGCCGAGCTGGCGCCCCGCATCCGGGAGTGGGGCTTCGACACGGTCGAGCTTCCGGTGGAGAACATCGGCGACTGGGACCCCGGCCGGGCGGCGAAGCTGCTCGACTCGCTCGGCCTGTCGGCCACCGTCGTGGTGGCGATGGGGCTGGGACGCGAGCTGGTGGCGACCGACCGGGCGACGCTGGCCCGCACGCAGTACTTCCTGCGGCAGGTGGTCGACACCGCGGCCGCGGTGTCCTCGCCGGTGGTCGCGGGGCCGGTCTACGCGTCCGTGGGACGCACCTGGCGCATGGCCGAGGCGGAGCGCCGCGCCTGCTACGAGCAGCTGCGGGACAACCTCGCTCCCGTGGTCGAGCACGCGCGGGGCGCCGGCGTCACCGTGGCGGTCGAACCCCTCAACCGCTACGAGACGAGCGTGCTCAACACCGTCGACCAGGCGCTCGACGCGCTGACCGGCCTGCCGCCCGAAGGCTGCGGCATCGCCCTGGACATCTACCACATGAACATCGAGGAGCAGGACATCCCCGCGGCCGTCCGCAGGGCGGGCGACCGGATCGCGCACGTCCAGGTCTGTGCGAACGACCGGGGCGCCCCGGGCGCGGACCACCTCGACTGGCCGGGCATCCTCGCCGCCCTCGACGAGGCCGGCTACCGGGGCCCGCTGGTGATCGAGTCGTTCACCGGGGACAACGAGACGATCGCGACCGCCGCCTCGATCTGGCGGCCGCTGGCGCCGAGCCAGGACACGATCGCCGCCGACGGGCTGTCCTTCCTCGCCGGGGTGTCCGCCGGGCACCGCCGTACCCCCTGATTTCCGCAGTCTGCACCCGCAACGAAGCGACGGAGAGGACAATGCGACAACGTCATAGAAACACCCTGTTCACGGTGGTGGTGGCCCTTCTGGTCTCCTTCCTCCCGGGAATGGCCACCGGCGCGGCGGCGCAGGACGCCGAGCAGGAATACGACGTGCTGTTCTTCCACAAGACGACCGGCTTCCGGCACGACTCGATCCCGTCGGCCCTCGCGGCCGTCGAACAGCTCGGCCAGGACAACGGCTTCACGGTGACCGAGACGCAGGACGCCGCGGTCTTCACCGACGAAGGGCTGGCGCAGTACGAGGCCGTCGCGTTCTTCACGGACGGCGAGAACACCCTCGACACCGACCAGCGGCACGCCTTCGAGCGCTACATCCAGCGCGGCGGAGGGTTCGTCGGGCTGCACTCGTCGTCGAACATGGACAAGACGGACTGGGCTTGGTGGTCCGCCCTCATGGGGGGCGCGTTCTTCAAGAGCCACCCCTCGGGCGCCGACCAGTTCCAGGAGGCGACCGTACGGATAGAGGACCCCGCGCATCCGTCCACGGCCGGACTGCCGGCCGAGTGGGTCCGTACGGACGAGTGGTACAACTTCACCGCCAACCCGCGCGAGGACGTCCACGTCCTGGCCACGCTGGACGAGTCGACGTACGACCCGGGGCCGGACGCCATGGGCGACGACCACCCGATCGCCTGGTGCTCGAACTACGACGGCGGCCGGACCTGGTACAGCGCGCTGGGCCACAGCCCGGAGCACTGGGACGAGCCGCTGCTGCGCCAGCACGTCCTCGGCGGCATCCAGTGGGCGGCCGGCGCCGCCGAGGGCGACTGCGGCGAGCCGCGCGAGGGGCCCGCCACGGAGTCCTCGTTCGAGAAGGTCGCGCTGGACGACAACACCGCCAACCCGATGGAGCTGGCCGTCGCCCCCGACGGGCGCGTCTTCTACGTCGAGCTGGGCGGCACGGTCAAGGTCTACGACCCGGAGAGCGGCGCGGTGAAGACCGCCGCGCAGATCCCGGTCCACCGCGGCAACGAGAACGGGCTGCTGGGCATCGCCCTCGACCCCGACTTCGAGACCAACCAGTGGGTGTACCTCTTCTACAGCGCACCCTCGCCCGAGGTGCAGCACGTCTCCCGGTTCACCGCCGACGGCGACACCCTTGACCTGGAGTCCGAGAAGGTCCTGCTGGAGTTCACGCACCAGCGGGAGGTGTGCTGCCACTCCGCCGGGTCGATGAGGTTCGGCCCCGACGGCAACCTGTTCATCTCCACCGGCGACGACACCGCGCACTTCGCCTCCGACGGCTTCGCCCCGATCGACGGGCGCGTCCACGACGAGCACAACAGCCAGGACGCCAAGCACTCCTACGACGCGCGGCGCACCTCGGGCAACACCAACGACCTGCGCGGCAAGATCCTGCGGATCACCCCGGAGGACGACGGCACCTACTCGATCCCGGAGGGCAACCTCTTCCCGCCGGGCACCGAGAAGACGCGGCCCGAGATCTACACGATGGGCCACCGCAACCCGTTCCGCATCGCCGTCGACGACGAGACCGGCTGGGTCTACGCCGGCGAGGTCGGCCCCGACGCCGGCGCCGACAACCCCGACCGCGGCCCGCGCGGCTACGACGAGTGGAACCAGATCCGCGAGGCGGGCAACTACGGCTGGCCGTACTGCATCGCCGACAGCCAGGCGTACCGCGAGTGGGACTTCGCCACCGGCACTCCGGGCGAGTCCTTCGACTGCGCGAACGGCCCGGCCAACACGTCCCCGTTCAACACCGGCCTGGACACCGTCCCGCCGGCGAAGGACGCGTTCATCTACTACCCGTACGGGGAGTCGCCGCAGTTCCCGGAGATTCCCCAGGGCGGCGGCCGCTCCGCGTACGCCGGCGACGTGTACCACCACGACCCCGAGCTGCTGGGTGACGGGCAGTTCCCGGAGTACTACGACGACGCGGTCTTCGTCATGGAGTGGTCGCGCAACTGGATCGGCGCGCTCCGGCTGGACGAGAACGGAGACTACGAGAGCTTCGAGCAGTTCATGCCGAACACCCTCTTCCGCAGCCCGCACGACATGGAGTTCGGGCCGGACGGGGCGATGTACCTGATCGAGTGGGGCATGGACTTCAACTACGGAGGGGAGAACGTCAACCCGGACTCCGGCCTCTACAAGATCAACTACACCAAGGGGGCGCGCACCCCGGTCGCGAAGGCCGCCGTCGACCAGGACTCCGGGCCCGCTCCGCTGGACGTCGCGTTCTCCAGCGAGGGCAGCCACGACCCGGACGGCGACGAGCTGACGTACGCGTGGGACCTCGGCGACGGCACGACGTCGGACGAACCCCACCCGACCCACACCTACACCGAGCCCGGCCAGTACACCGCGCAACTCACGGTCACCGACCCGTCGGGACGCTCCAGCAGCTCCAACGTCACGATCACCGCGGGCAACACCCGTCCCGAGGTGACCGTCGAGCTGCCGCACAACGGCCAGGTCTTCGACTGGGGCGACGAGATCCCCTACCGGGTCTCGGTGTCCGACGCCGAGGACGGCTCCGGCGACGCGATCGACTGCGAGCGGGTGACCGTTCAGCAGGGCCTCTACCACGACGAGGGCGGCAACGCCCACGTCCATCCGGGCGAGGTGCAGAACGGCTGCGAGGGCGTCCTCGCCACCCAGTCCGACGCCGAACACGGCGAAGCCGCCGACATCGCGCTGACGGTGACGGCCAGCTACACCGACCTCGGCGGCGAGGCGGGCGCGCCGGCGCTGAACGGCGGCGTGACGCACTTCCTGCAGCAGCAGCGCAAGGAGGTCGAGCACTTCAGCGACTCGTCGGATGTCGGCGTCGGCGCGGCGAACGACGAGGAGACCGGCGGCGGCGAGGCGATCACCGCGCAGGACGGCGCCTGGGCGTCGTACGACCCGTACAACCTCGACGGCGTCGGCAAGATGACGCTGCGCGCGGCGGCGGCCGAGGACGCCACCGTCGAGGTGCGGCGCGGCGCGCCCGACGGCGAACTGCTCGGCACCGCGCAGATCGAGGGCGACGTCCAGGTGCCGCGGACGGCGGGCCCGGAGGGCTTCGCCAGCGCCGTCCCGCTGGCCGGATCCGGCCAGACGGAGCGGGTGGAGCTGCCCGAGGGCGTCGTCGAGGGGGTCGAGGAGGACTTCACCGTCTCCACGTGGGTGAACTGGTCCGGCGACCAGAGCTGGGCCCGGATCTTCGACTTCGGCACCGGCACCGGCAACTACATGTTCCTGACGCCGAGCGCCGGCGACACCGGCGAGCTGAGGTACGCGATCACGACCGGCTCCGGCGAGCAGCAGATCAACGGCTCGCAGCCGCTGCCCGCCGACGGCTGGCAGCACGTCGCGGTCACCCTCTCCGGCACCACGGGCACGCTCTATCTGAACGGGGAACCGATCGGGACCAACGACAACATGACGCTGCGCCCGGCGGACCTCGGCCGGACGGGGCAGAACTGGATCGGCGACTCGCAGTGGTCGGCCGACCCGCTGCTCAACGGCGCCGTCGACGACTTCAACCTCTTCGACCGGGCCCTCACGCCCGACGAGGTGCGGTCGCTGACGGCCGGTCCCGGCGGCGGTGACGTCGGCGGCGGCAACGTCGCCTGGTACCGGTTCGACGAGGACGGCGGCGCCACCGCCGCGGACTCCTCCGCACAGGGCAACGACGCGCGGATCACGCTCGCGGAAGACGCCGCGACCTGGCAGAACGTCACGCTGGACCTGGAGCCCACGACGGGCACGTTCCCGCTGCACCTCGTCTTCCCGGACAGCAGTGTGCGGGTGAACTGGATGGAGCTGAACCCCGGGACGGCCACGTCGTACGAGCGTGTGGTGGCACTGCACAGCGGCAAGGTGCTCGACGTCCAGAACCCCAACACCAGCGACGGTGCCGTCGTCGGGCAGTGGACGTGGAACGGCGATCCCTGGCAGCAGTGGGAGTTCCGTGACGCCGGTGACGGCTATGTGAACATCGTCAACCGGCACAGCGGGAAGTGTCTCGACGTGTACCGGGAATCGCGCGCCAACGGTGCCGACATCATCCAGTGGACCTGCCACGGCGGCGCCAACCAGGACTGGAAGATCGTCGAGGCCGGCGACGGGATCCAGCTCCGGGCCCGGCACAGCGGGAAGTGCGCGGACGTCGAACGCGACTCCACCGCCGACGGCGCCCGGGTGCACCAGTGGACCTGCCACGGCCACGGAAACCAGCTCTGGCAGCGTCAGCCCGCCTGACCCCGGCAACCCCCCGGCACCGGTCACCCGCATCGCGCGGGTGGCCGGTGCCGGCTGCCGGCGGCCGCCGTGGCATCGTGACCCTGCGGGGGGACGAGGGCGACGTGCGGACAGGGGGTGTGCAGGTTGTGGCGAACGCAGAGGTGCCGCGGCACGCCGACCGGCTGGACAGGCTGCTGCATGAGACCAGGCGCCAGATCGCCCGCGACAGCGGGCCGGACGTGCAGCGGATCCTGGACTGGCTGCACCGGCAGACCGGCGCGCACCTCGCGCTGGTCGTGGACCGCGCGGGCACCGTGGGGCTGTCGACGACCGGCTTTCCCCGGGAGGTTCTGCGCCCGCTCGCCCCGCTGCTCGCGCGCGTGTCCGGCGGTCGCGTGGCGGCCGCCGCCACCGAGGCGGGCAGACTGCACGTGCGTTGTGAAGCCCTCGGTGCGGACGGGTCGCGCCATGTGCTGGTGGCGGTCGCCGAGTCGGAGCTGAGCCGCGAGGAGTCCGCGCTGATCTCGCACGCCGGCAGCGTTGTCGCCCTCCTGCGCCGCGCCGATGACGGCGAGCGCCTGCGGCGCGGCTTCCAGCACAAGGCGCGCCAGATGCGGTTCGCGGTCTTTCAGACGCTGCTGGCGGGGGACGAGGTGCTGGCCCGCCGCATGACCACCGGCTCCGTACCGCCGCTGCTGGCGGCCGACAGGTTACGGATCCACCTGCTGCACTGCCCCCCGGCCGACCGCGACCGTATCGCCCAGGCCTTCCAGGACCACTCCGGCTATCACGGCCAGGACCTGATGGTGCACTGCCCCGCGTTCAAAGAGCATCTGATCTGCCTGGTCGCTGACCGCCCCGGCGAACCGGACGCGGCCGGCTCCGACGGCCAGGCCGTTGACCTGGGCGAGGAACTGCGGCGCCTGGTGCGCGACAACCCGGGCTATGCGCTGGGAATCAGCGGTCCGCATCCGCTCGACGCAACGGCCGGGGCGTACAGCCAGGCCGCCCATGCCCTGGCAGCCGCCCGCACCACGCCCGGCAACGTGGTCTTCTACCAGGGGCAGACGCCGCTGGCGGGGGTCCTGCCGCGCGGTCCCGCCCTCGCCTGGGCCCGCACGGTGCTGCGGCCGCTGGACTCTCTGCCGGCGACCACCGTCGAGATCACCCGCTCTCTCATGAGCGCACCCCGGGCGGCCGTGGCCCGGCTGCTCGGCCTCAGCCGCAACACCGTCCGCGCCCACATCGCACGAGCGGAACGGGCACTCGGCCTCGACCTGGCCGACGCCCGCTCCCGCGCCGCCGTCAACCTGGCCCTCGCCGTCACCGGCGCACACGCGGCACCCGAGCCGGAG
Organism: Streptomyces synnematoformans; assembly: GCF_039531005.1. NCBI lineage: Bacteria > Bacillati > Actinomycetota > Actinomycetes > Kitasatosporales > Streptomycetaceae > Streptomyces > Streptomyces synnematoformans. The sequence continues at coordinate 818 of NZ_BAAAPF010000096.1, read as the reverse complement.
GACCGGCAGCCCGCGCCCACCCTGGACGACCTGCTGCGCACCGAGCGCGCCGACGTCTGGGCCCGGACGTTCCTCCGCCCGCTGCACGACCCGCAGCGCCGCAGCCTCCAGGCGTGGATCGCGGCCAACACCGACGCCCGGCAGGCCGCGCAGGACCTCGGCATCAGCCGCAACACCGTCCGCGCCCACCTGCGCACCGCCGAAGCCCGGTTGGCCCGCGACCTGCTGACGACCGGCAGCGGCGTCCACGATGTCGTCCTCGCACTCCGCATCGGCGCCGTCCGGAACGGCTGAGTACCGCGTACGGACCCGGCAGCACGGCCACGCGGGGGCCGGCCGCCCACACGGCAGGGCGACGGCCGCCGTCACCGCGACGGCGGCCGCCGGCCACCTGGTCCCGCGCACCCGCGCGGGACCGGCGACGCGCGTCCCCTCCGGGTCAGTTGCAGGAGCCGGCGCTGATCTGACGGTCGATGAGGGCCTTGTCGGAGCTCTTGGAGTTCTTCATGATGGCGGTCACCGTGGAGCACTGGACGTAGTCCCAGGCGAGCCTGGTCCTGACCGGTCCCGCGTACTGGCTGAAGTTCCCCGCGTCCACGACGCAGTCGGGGTTGGAGACCTTGTTCTCACACACCTTCAGCTTCATGTACTTCGTGCTCCCCGTGTTGTTGTCGAAGATCTGGCACCCGCGCCAGTACGGAGCTTCCTTCAGGCCCCTTCCGTAGAGGAAGAGGGTCCCCAGGCGGTTGCCCTCGTACGGGAGCTGCTCGGCGTAGCGGAGTTTGTACGCGTCGCCGCAGAGCGACGCCATGGCCCCG
>NZ_BAAAPF010000095.1:0-21875 GCF_039531005.1 Streptomyces synnematoformans | reverse complement strand
TCAAGGTGGTGACCACCACCTCGCTCGACCAAGATCCCCGACAGCGTCAGGCACTGAGGCCGCCCCCGCCGCGGACCGGGCGCGGCGGTCAGAACCAGCGCGGCAGCGCGGGCAGCGGCGCGGGGGCGGTGAGGCCGCGGGCGCCGCGGCCGGTCAGCCAGCGGACCACATCCGCCATGGCGCCGGTGACCGGCAGCGGGGCGGTCCCCGGGGTGGTGAGCGCGGCGGCGCGGTCGGTGGGGGTGAGCGCGAGGGGCGGCGGGCTCTCGCCGCGCCGGCGCCAGGCGGCGAGCACGTCGTCGGCCAGGCGGTCGAGCATCGCGGACGGCAGGTCGTGGAACGTGCCGCCGTTGCCGAGGTCGACGGCGTGGATCCACACCTCGCGCGCCCGCATCCACGCCGTCTCCCTGCACGGCACGGTGCGGCCCTGCGCGGTGCGGACCTCCGCGTCCCAGGCGGCCGGCGGCAGGTCGCGCCACTCGACGTTCAGGTGCACCCCGGCGTGGGCGACGAGGTGGCGCAGGGCACGGGCGGGCTGCGAGGCGCCCTCGGCGATCTCGGCGGCGCGGCGCTCGGGTGTGCCGTACATCGGCGTGACCACCCCCGTCCTCGCCCAGGTGCACAGCCGGGTCAGGGCGCGGGCGTTGTAGCCGACGTGTGCGGTGACGGCGCGGCGGTCCCAGCCGGGCAGCAGGCTCGGCCCGTCCAGGCCCGCGGGGCCGGAGTCGGGCAGCTCGCCGAGCTTCCTGGCGAAGTAGGCGGTGCCGGTTCTGGCCCAGTACAGCTCGGTGTGCGGGGCGCCCTCCGCGTCCTCGCGGGCCCCGCTGCCCTGGCGAGCGCGCAGCTCGTCGCGCGCCCGCTCCAGGTAGGCGCTCGTCATCGCCGCTCCGCCCGGACGGGGTTCGCCAGCGTGCCCAGGCCCTCGACGGTGGTCGTGAGGCTCTGGCCGTCGCTGAGGTAGCGGGCGGGCTTGCGCGCGTGGCCGACGCCGCCGGGGGTGCCGGTGGCGATGACGTCGCCGGGCCGCAGGGTGAGGATCGTCGAGGCGTACGCGACGAACTCGGCGGGGCCGAAGACGAGGTCGGCGGTGGAGGCGCGCTGGACCTCCTCGCCGTCGACGGTGGTGACGAGGTCGGGCCCCTGCTCCCACTCGTCGGGGGTGACGAGCACGGGCCCGAACGGGGTGGTGGCCTCGAAGGTCTTGCCCTGCAGCCACTGCGGGCCGCGGTACTGCCAGTCGCGGGCCGTGACGTCGTTGAGCACGGCGTACCCGGCGACGGCTGCGCGGGCCTCTTGCGGTCCCGCGCGGCGGACGGCGCGGCCGACGACGACGGCGAGTTCGCCCTCCCAGTCGAGCCGGTCGGTCTCGGGCGGCAGCCGGATGCCGTCGCGCGGGCCGACCAGGGCCTCGGGGTACTTGGCGAAGAGGGTCGGGAACGCGGGCAGCTCGCGGCCCATCTCCAGGATGTGCGCCCGGTAGTTGAGGCCGACGCAGAGGATCTTGCCGGGCGCGGGCACGACGGGTGCCAGGTCCGCGTCGGCCAGCGGCACGGCCGTGCCCTCGGCGGCGGCAGCCCGATCCAGGGCGTCGCCGCCGTCGCGTAGCAGGGCGCCGACGTCGGCGTGGCCGAGGAGGACGGCGTGCCCGCCGTCCACGCGGGCAGCCTCGGTGCGGCCGTCGGCCAGCCGGATCGTCGCCAGTTTCATCGGGTGTCTCCTTCGGGTCCTTCGGGGCCCTCGGGCCCTTCGAGATGGGTACGGGCGACGTGCAGGCGCTCCATCACCGGCGCGTCGGAGAAGCGGAACAGGTCGAAGCCGTCTTCCGCCGACAGCGACCAGGGCACCCACGACGGGACGGTGAACAGGTCCCCCTGGCGCAGCTCGTGCCGCTTGCCGCCCAGGGTGACGTGGCCCTCGCCGTCGACGACCTGGAAGACGCTGGAGCCGACCTCACGGCGGGTGGCGGTGGCGGCGCCGGGCCGCAGCCGGTGGAACTCGGCGCGGATCGTGGGCATGACGTCGCCGCCGGTGGTGGGGTTCACGTACCGCACGGCGGCGTGGCCCTGCTCGACGGTGGCGGGCTGTCCCTCCTCCTCCAGCAGCAACTGCTCGGTGAGCGCCCGGTCGGTGTGCTCCCAGCGGTAGGCGGCGATCGGCGACGAGACGGTGTCGCGCAGGCCGCTGAGCGGGCGCAGCCCGGGGTGGCCCCACAGGCGCTCGGAGCGGGAGAAGTTGGGCGTGGCGTAGTCGGTGACGCGGTCGGAGCCGAACTCGAAGAAGCCGGTGTCGGCGTAGTGCGAGAAGGGGATGTCCAGGCCGTCGAGCCAGGCCATGGGCTGGTCGGTCTCGTTGTGGTGGCCGTGGAAGTGCCAGCCGGGGGTGAGCAGCAGGTCGCCGCGGCTCATGCGTACGGGGTCGCCGTTGACGACGGTCCACACGCCCTCGCCCTCGACGACGAAGCGGAACGCGTTCTGCGCGTGCCGGTGCTCGGGCGCGGTCTCCTTCGGCCCGAGGTACTGGATCGCGGCCCACAGCGTGGGCGTGGCGTACGCGGCGCCGCCGAGGCCGGGGTTGGCCAGGGCGATGGCGCGGCGCTCGCCGCCGCGGCCGACGGGCACGAGGTCCCCGGCGCGCTGAGCGAGCCGGTACAGGCGGTGCCAGCGCCAGACGTGGGCCGCGGCGCGCGGGGCGGGCGACGGCGGCATCAGGTCGTCGCGCTGCGTCCACAGCGGGGTCAGGTTCTCGGCCGCGAAGCCGTCGTACAGCTCGCGCAGCTCGGGCCCGCCGGCGCCGGTCATCTCGTTGCCGCCGGATGCGGCGTTCTCGGGTGCGGCGGCGGTCATACTGGGGTCACCTCCGAGGCGGGGCGGTGGCCGCGCTTGGCCCGCTGCACCAGCTCGTAGACGCGGGTGCGCAGCTCCTGGAAGCGCGGGTCGTTGCGGGTGGTGAGCTGGTCGCGCTCGTCGGGCAGGTCGACGGCGACGTCCTCGAGGATCACCGTCGGACGGGAGGACAGCACGAGGACGCGCTGGCCGAGGTAGATGGCCTCGTCGATGTCGTGGGTGACGAACAGCAGGGTGATCCCGAGGCGGGTCCACAGCGAGCGGACGAGGTCTTCGAGGTCGGCGCGGGTCTGGGCGTCCACGGCGGCGAACGGCTCGTCCATGAGCAGGATGTGCGGCTCGTACGCCACGGCGCGGGCGATGGCCACGCGCTGCTGCATGCCGCCCGAGAGCTGCCACGGGTAGGAGCCGGGCACGTCGGCGAGCCCGACGGCCTCCAGCGACTCGGCGACCAGACCGCGGCGTTCGCCCTTGGCGACGCGTTTCTCGCGCAGCGGCAGCTCGACGTTCTGCGCGACGGTCAGCCACGGGAAGAGGCTGCGGGCGTAGTCCTGGAAGACGACGGCCATGCCCTCGGGCGGGCCCGCGACGGGGCGGTCCTCGAGCACGACCTCGCCGGAGGTGGGCGGCAGCAGACCGGCGATGCAGCGCAGCAGCGTCGTCTTGCCGGCGCCCGACGGGCCGACGATGCACACCGCCTCGCCCGTTCTCGTCGCGAAGGTGAGGTCGCGCACGGCCTCCGTCGCGCGGCCGCTGGATCCGTACACCTTCCGCAGGCCACTCACCCGCAGCAGTTCGCCGGTGGCCGTTGTCGTGGCCGTGGCCTTCGTCGTGGCAGTCATCGGTTACCTCCTCGTTGCGCCTGGCGCTGCCCGCGGTACCAGGCCAGGACAGTCGCCTCGACGGCGCGGAAGATCAAGGACAGCGCCAGCCCCACCAGGCCGAGCAGGATGATCCCGGTCCACATCTCGGGCAGGGCGAAGCCGCGCTGGAACTGCACGATGGAGAAGCCGAGGCCGTTGTTGGCGGCGAACATCTCCGAGATCACCATGAGGACGATCGCGATCGACAGCGCCTGCCGGGCGCCGGTGACGATCTGCGGACTGGCGCCGCGCAGCACCACGGTCCGCAGACGCGTCAGCGGGCGCGATAGACGCGGGCGGTGTCGCGCAGCGGCCTGTCGATGCCGCGCACGCCCTCGACGGTGTTGAGCAGCACCGGCCAGACGGCGCCCGAGACGATGACGACGACCTTCATGAGGGTGTCGATGCCGAGGAAGAGCATGAGGATCGGCACCATCACCGGTGGCGGGATGGCCCGGAAGAACTCCAGCACCGGCTCGGCGAACGCCCGCAGGGAGGGCCAGGTGCCGATGAGGACGCCGAGGGCGACGCCGAGGGCCACGGCCAGCAGGTAGCCCGCGGCCAGGCGGCCCAGCGAGGGCAGCAGGTCGGCGGCGATGCGGCCGTCGAACCAGGTGGGGCCGAAGGCGGAGAGGATGTCGCTGAGGGGCGGGAAGAAGAAGTTCTCCGCGCGCTCGGAGACGATCCACCAGACGGCGGCCAGCACGGCGGGCAGGCCGAGCAGGACGGCCAGCCGCCTGCCGTAGCGGGCGAGCCGCGCGGCGGGAGGCTCCGCCTCGCAGGCGGCCTCCTGGGCTGCCCCGGGGGCGGCAGTGGGTGCGGTGAGCGACGTCATCAGGCGGCTGCCTCCTCTCGCACGGAGGGGTGCCAGCGCAGCACGCGGCGCTCCAGCAGCCGTGCCAGCACGTTGACGGTCACGCCGAGCAGGCCCGTGACGATGACGAACGCGTACATCGGCGCGATCGCGCCGGAGGTCTGCGCGACAGCGATGAGCCGGCCGAGGCCCGGAGTGCCGATGATCAGCTCGCCGGTGATGGTGAGGATCAGCGCCACGCTCGCGGCCAGCCGGAAGCCGGTCACGGCGTACGGCAGCGTGGTGGGCCACGCCAGGCGCAGCGCCCGGGTGCGGCGGCGGAAGCGGAAGGACCGGGCGGTGTCCCTGGCGACGGGGTCGATGTCCCCGACCCCGGCGAGCACCTGCACGAGGACCTGCCAGAACGACGAGTAGACGACGAGGATGAGCGTGGCCTCCATGCCCGTGCCGTACAGCAGCACGGCCAGCGGGATGAGCGCCACGGCCGGGATGGGCCGCAGGAACTCGATGGTGGAGGCGGTGGCTTCGCGCAGCGCGGAGACCGAGCCGATGGCCATTCCGGCGGCGGTGGCGGCGACGAACGCGAGGACGAGGCCGAGGCCCCAGGTCTGCAGCGTGTCGGCCAGCGCCTGCCAGAACTCGCCGGTGTTCGCGCTGTCGCCGAGGGCGCCTGCCATCTCGGAGAACGGTGGCAGGTAGCGCTCGTCGACCAGGCTGGTGCGGGGGACGAGCTCCAGCAGGACGAGGAGTACGGCCACTCCCCCGAGCCCGAGCAGTGCCTTGCGCATCACTCGTCTCCTCTGCCGGGCGTGGTGCGGGGTGTGGCGATCAGGGAGTCCACATCGATCTCCTCATCGGTGAAGCCGCTGGCGCGCATCCGGTCGGCGACGAGCCGCAGCGAGTCCGCGTCGATGCTGTCGTGGTAGGAGGGCAGCACCATCGACTCGGCGAGCGCCGGGTCCAACCCCTCCAGCTCCGGCAGCGCCGCCCGGAACTCGTCCGGGTGCTCGGTGATGTACGCCGCCACGTCCGCCACGGCGGCTCGGAAGGCGCCAGCCTTGTCGCCGTTGTCGTCGAGGAACTCCTCGGTGGTGAGGAAGCACCCGACCTGCAGGCCCTCGCGCGCCTCGGTGTAGGGCCGGATCACGGGCGTGAGGCCCTGCTGCTGCCCGATGGACAGGAACGGCTCGATGACCCAGGCGGCGTCCACGCGCCCGCTCTGCAGCGCGGGCAGCATCTGGGGGAAGCCGATCTCGGTGAACTGGATGCCGGAGGTGTCCACGCCCTGCTTCTCGAGGGCGGTGACGATGCTGATGTCACCGATGTTCTGGAGGGTGTTGACGGCGATGGAGGCGCCGGCGAGGTCTTCGGGCCCGTCGATGCCGGAGTCCTCGGAGACCACAACCGCCGAGAAGTCGCGCTCGGTGTCGTCGGTGGCGAAGGTGCCGGGTGCGATGATCCGCACCGGCAGGCCCCGGTGGCCGGCGAGCAGGCCGCTGACGACGTTCGACCCGGCGACGTCGAGGTTGCCCCCGACGAGGGCGGGGATGGCGGCGGCGCCGCCGGCGGAGGCGTCGATCTCCAGCTCGATGCCGTGGTCGGCGAAGATGCCGCGCTCCTCGCCGAAGTGGAGGAACGCGGAGGGCATGCCGTCGGTCTCGCCGACGCGGATCACGTTGGTGCCGTCGGTGCCGGATTCGCCGCCCGCCGCCGCGCCGCATCCCGTGGCGCCGAACAGCATGACCGCGAGCACCGTGCTCGAAGCGGCAGCGCCGCTCGCCCGAAACTTCATGGTCGTCCCTTCGCAATCGGCCCGGGTGGCAGCAATGTAAGTGGCCGCCCGTGTGGCGAGTGATACCAGCCATGTAGATTCTTCTATGGCGAATTCTGCGCTCCGTGCGTCTGAGCCCGTGAGGCGCTGCCTACTGTCAAGGCACAAGTGGTGCTGCTGTACGGCGCCCACTGGCGTTCCGCATACAAGAATCGAGGAAACACCCCACATGAATGTCGTCATCGCGGGCGCGGGGATCGGTGGCCTGAGCCTCGCCCTGGAACTCCACCGGGCCGGCATCCCCTGCCGCGTCCTAGAGGCGGTGCCGCGCATCGAGCCCATCGGCGCCGGCATCAACCTCCTGCCGCACGCCATGCGCGTCCTGCACGACCTCGGCCTCGAGGGCCGCCTCGGGGCCGCGGGCGTCGAGACGAAGGAGGCGGTCTTCTATAACCGCTTCGGCCAGTTCGTCTACCGCGAGCCGCTGGGCAGGCGCGCCGGGTACGACCACCCGCAGCTCTCCCTCCACCGCGGCGACGTGCAGCTGACGCTGCTGGCCGCCGTGCGGGAGCGGCTCGGCGAGGACGCGGTCACCCTGGGGCGGCGGGTCGTCGCCGCGGAGGACGCGGGCGACCACGTGCGCGTGGAGGTGGCGGACGCCGTGACGGGCGCCGTCGCCGAGGAGCGCGCCACCGTCGTCGTCGGCTGCGACGGCATCCACTCGGCGCTGCGCGCGCAGCTGTACCCCGAGGAGGGCGAGCCGCGGTACTCGGGCGTCACCATGTGGCGCGGGGTGACGCCCTGGGAGCCGTTCCTGAGCGGCGGCAGCATGGTGCGCGCCGGGTGGCTGGCCTCGGGGAAGATGGTGATCTACCCGGTGCGCGAGGACGTCGACGGCACCGGCCGCCAACTCGTCAACTGGGTCGCCGAGGTCGAGCGGCCCCGCTCGCCGCGCCGCGACTGGACCCACGCCGGGCAGCTGGAGGACTTCATCGACGTCTACGCGGACTGGCGCTTCGACTGGCTCGACGTGCCCGGCCTCATCCGGGGCGCGGAGACGATCCTGGAGTACCCGATGGTCGACCAGGACCCGCTGCCGCGCTGGACGTTCGGCGGCGTGACGCTGCTGGGCGACGCCGCGCACCCGATGGTGCCGCGCGGCTCGAACGGCGCGGGGCAGGCGGTGCTCGATGCGCGGGCCCTGCGGGTGGCGCTGCAGGAGTGCGACGACCCGCGCGAGGCGCTGCTGCGCTACGAGGGCGAGCGGCTGCCTGCGACCACCTCGGTGGTCGAGACCAACCGGACACGGCCGCCGGATACGATTCTCAAAGTGGTCTACGAGCGGACCGGCGACCGTCCGTTCGCGCGCGTAGAGGACGTCATCAGCACGGAGGAGATGGCCGGGATCTCCGAGAGCTACCGGAAGGTCGCCGCCTATGACAAAGAGCGCGTCAACCGAACCGCGTGAGCCGGGGCGCGACCCCGCCGCAGAGCCCGGCCAGGACGGCAGGCAGGGCCCCGGCGACGGCTGGGGCGCCGCCCCGCCGTACTCCCTGGCCTCGGTCGACAACGCGCTGCGGCTGATCCGCGCCCTCGACGAGCACGGCGAGCTGCGCGTCTACGAGGCGGCCGAGCTGCTGGGCGTCGCCCGCTCGACCGCCCACCGGCTGCTCTCCACGCTCGCCTTCCGTGGCTTCGCCGAGCAGCACGACAGCAGCCACGTCTACCGGCCGGGCCCCGCCCTCGCCGAGGCGGGCCTGCGCGCGATCTCCCGCCTCGACCTGCGCCAGGTCGCCCGCCCGCACCTGCGCGCCCTGTCGGAGGAGACCGAGGAGACTGTCCACCTCGTCGTGCTGGAGGGCAACGGCGCCCGGTTCGTCGACGGCGTGGAGAGCACCCGCCCGCTGCGCGTGGGCCTGCGCGTCGGCATGGTCCTCCCGGCGCACGCCACCGCCGCCGGGAAGGCGATCCTGGCGGCGCTGCCGCCCGGGCAGGTCCACGACCTGTACCCCAGGGGCGTGCAGACGCTCACGGGGCGGACGCTGCGCACGCTGGAGGACATCGAGCGCCACCTTTCGGGGGTCAGGCGCGCCGGTCACGCGGTCAACCACCGCGAGAGCGCCGAGGATGTCGCGGCCGTGGGCGTGGTGATCCACAACCCCGCCCGCACCCCGGTCGCCGCCCTCGCGGTGGCGGCCCCGGCCGAGCGGCTGCAGCCCGCGCGCATCCCGCTGATCGCCATCCGGATGCACCGCACCAGCCACGCGATCACCGACGCCATGACCGTCCCTCACTGATCTGCCCGGATGTCCGTCAGTTCGAGACATGGGCGGACCGGGTGAAGCCCGCCGCCGACCGGCGGGATCTGCCGTCGCGGTCGTGGTGTACCTCCTGCTGGCCGGAAGCCTGTTCCCGCAGGTGGGCTGGCGTCAGGTGCGGCAACGACTGACGGCCGGGCTGGAGGGCTTGAAGGTCGCGGATCCCACCGGTGGCGCGTTGGCGCAGGCCCGTGGGCGGGTGGGGACAGAGCCCCTGCGCTGGCTGATCGACCTGCTGCACGGCCCCGCCCCCGGTATCGGGAACCCGGGCGTGTGGTGGCGCGGGCTGCTGGTCTGCGCCATCGACGGCACCACGATGTCGGTGCCCGACACCCCGGCGAACCTGACCCAGTACACCAAGCAGAGCTGCAACAACGGCGGCGCAGGCTATCCGGCCCTGCGCCTGCTGTGCTGGTCTCCTGCGGCACACGGACCGCCATCGACGCTGGTCGCCTACCAGGTCCTCCGCCTGGCCATGGCCGGTGCCACCAGCATCCGCTCCGACATCTGAAGCGTGTTGCGGAAGGCCGTGTCGTGGCAGGTCGGGGCCTGTCCTCGGCCGCTGTGCTCATGCGGTGTGGGCAAGGTTGTGCATGTGCGCGATGGCCTGGACGGCGTGGTGGAGCCCGTCGTGGCGTTGCCGGCAGTCACGGAGGATTCTGTAGTTCTTCATCCGGGCGAAGGTGTGCTCGACGCGGGCACGTACGCGGCGGTGCTCGGCGTTGTCCTCCTCTTCGCCCGGCCCCGAGTTCCGCCAGGCTCCGGCGTCCGCCGTCGTCCCCGGCACCCGGCCGGGCCGCAGCCACCACCGGACGGGTGTCGGCGTCGATGATGACCTGCACGTGTACCGAGAAGCGGCAGGTGCGCGAGGACGCCCCGACCGTGCGGTCGCGCACGGGACTCACGTGCCGTCCACGATCCACAGCCGCTCCACGGCGGCGGCCGGCGCGGCGGCCGGCTCGATCGCCAGCAGCGGCCGCAGCCGCTGAATGACCCGGCACACCGTAGCCGACGAGCAGCCGGACAACGGCGCCGGCTGCCGCATGGTCAGGTTCGTGCGGTCGTACACCGCCACCAGCAGCACCCGCTCGGCCAGCGGCAAACACCACGGCCGGCCCACATGAGCGCCATCTCCGCCACGCTCACGCACCGCCTTCAGCAGCCGCCCGAACGCCGCCATCCGCAGCCCGGTGAACGTCTCCACCCACAACGGCTCAGCCCGCAGCACCCCAGCCATACCCATCAAATGCCCAGCTCAAGGACCTTCTGCAACACGCTTTAGGCTGGGGCCATGGCGCGGTTCGAGGTGGAGCGCAGGGTGCACGCGGCCGCGGCGGAGGTCTGGGAGCGGGTGACCGACTGGCCCGCGCACGGCGGGCGGGTGCCGCTGACCCGGATCGTCGGCGTCTCCGATCCCGCCACGGGCGTCGGGGCGGGGTTCACCGCGCGCACCGGCGTGGGCGCGGTGGGCTTCGACGATCCGATGGAGGTCGTCGCGTGGTCGCCGCCGGCGCCCGGGCGGCCGGTGGGGCGGTGCCGGCTGGTCAAGCGGGGGCGGGTGGTGCTCGGCTGGGCCGAGATCGAGGTCCACGGTCCGCAGGCGCCGCCCCGGTCGGGCGGGGACTCCGCACCGGACGCCGGGCGGGGGCCGGTCCGGGTGGTGTGGCGGGAGGAGCTGGGGGTACGCGGTGTGCCGCGGGCGCTGGACCCGCTGGTGGCGCGGAGCGCGCGCATGGTGTTCGCGCGCGTGCTCGACGGCCTGCTGCGCGACCGCTGACGGCCGCGCCCGATCCCGGGGTGCGACGAGAACATGGTCACACCCACGGCCCGTACAGTTCATCCTTTAGCCGATCTGGCTAGCATCCGACCATGACGGTCCTGCCCGATGACGGGCTTCCCCTCGCGGCCGAGTTCCCCGGCGCGTCGCACGAGCAGTGGCAGCGCCTCGTCGCCGGTGTGCTGCGCAAGTCCGGCACGGAGGTCTCGGGCGCGGAGGCGGAGTCCCTGCTGTCCACCGCGCTTGACGACGGTTTGCGCACCCAGCCCCTCTACACCGCGCGCGACCGCGTGCCCGATCCGGGCGTGCCCGGCTTCGCGCCCTTCGTGCGCGGCGGCCGGCCCGAGGGGAACGCCGCGGGTGGCTGGGACGTACGGCAGCGGCATGCGGTGGCCGACGCGGAGGCCGTCCTCACCGACCTGGAGAACGGGGTCACGTCGCTGTGGCTCGCCGTGGGCGGGTCCGGCATCCCGGTGGCCGACCTGGGGCGGGTCCTCAAGGACGTCTACCTCGACCTGGCGCCCGTCGTCCTGGACGCCGGCGACGCGGCCGAGCCGGCCGCGCGGGAGCTGCTGCGGCTGTACGAGGATCGGGGTGTCGCCGCGGAGGCCGCCCGGGGCAACCTGGGCGCCGACCCGCTGGGCCACGAGGCCCGTACCGGGCGTCTGCAGGACGCCGGCGCCGTGGCCGGGCCCGCCCGGCTCTGCGCCGAGCGGTACCCGGGGCTGCGGGCCGTCACGGTGGACGCGCTGCCGTTCCACGAGGCCGGCGCGTCGGCGGCGCAGGAGCTGGGCTGCTCGCTGGCCGCCGCGGTCGCGTACCTGCGGGAGCTGACCGCGGCGGGGCTGAGCGCCGCGCAGGCGTGCGCCCAGCTGGAGTTCCGGTACGCGGCGACCGCCGACCAGTTCCTCACGGTCGCGAAGCTGCGTGCCGCGCGCCGGCTGTTCGCCCGGGTGGCAGAGGTCTGCGGGGCGCCCGAGGCGGGCGCGCAGCGCCAGCACGCGGTGACCTCGCCGGTGATGGCGGCGCGCCGCGATCCGTGGGTGAACATGCTGCGCACCACGGTCGCCACGCTCGCCGCCGGGGTGGGCGGCGCGGACGCCGTGACGGTGCTGCCCTTCGACCACGCGATCGGCCGGCCGGACGCGTTCTCCCGCCGCATCGCCCGCAACACCTCGGCCATCCTCATCGAGGAGTCGTACCTGGCCCGGGTCATCGACCCGGCCGGCGGCTCCTGGTACGTGGAGCGGCTGACCGACGAACTCGCGCACGCCGCCTGGGAGTTCTTCCGGGAGATCGAGCGGGCCGGCGGGCAGGCCGCCGCGCTGCGCTCCGGGATGGTCCGCGAGCGGCTGGCGCAGACGTGGGCGGAGCGCGGGGCGCGGCTCGCCGAGCGGCGCGAGCCGGTGACCGGGGTGAGCGAGTTCCCCGACCTGGCGGAGGCGCCGGTCGTGCGGGAGCCGGCGCCCGAGCCGCGGTCCGGCGGGCTGCCGCGGGTGCGCAGGGACGAGGCGTTCGAGGCGCTGCGGGCGCGGTCCGACGCGCATCTGGCGGCGACCGGTGCCCGGCCGCGGGTCTTCCTCGCCGCGCTGGGCCCGGCCGCCGTGCACACCCCGCGGCTGACCTTCGCCGCGAACCTGTTCCAGGCCGGCGGCATCGAGCCCGTCACCGACGGCGCGTTCGCGGACAGCGGGGCGCGCGAGGCCTGCCTGTGCTCCGCCGACACGGTGTACGCGGAGGAGGGCGCCGCCGCGGCGGCGGAACTGCGGGCCGCCGGAGCGCGGCACGTGTACCTCGCCGGGCGCCCGGGCGCGTACGACGGCGCCGACACCTACGTCTTCGCCGGCTGCGACGCCGTGGCCGTGCTGACCGACGCACTCGACCGCATGGGAGTGGCCCGATGACCGTCCCCGACTTCTCGGACGTCGAGCTGGGCGCCCCGGCCGCCGCGGCCGGGGCAGACGAGTGGCGCGCCGCGGTGAAGCACGCCGGCGACGGCGGCGGCCTCGGCTGGGAGACGCCCGAGGGTATCGCCGTCAAGCCGCTGTACACGGGTGAGGACGTCGAGGACCTGGACTTCCTGGACACCTATCCGGGCGTCGCGCCGTATCTGCGCGGCCCGTATCCGACGATGTACGTGAACCAGCCCTGGACGATCCGGCAGTACGCGGGCTTCTCCACGGCCGAGGAGTCCAACGCCTTCTACCGGCGCAACCTGGCGGCCGGCCAGAAGGGCCTGTCGGTCGCCTTCGACCTGCCCACGCACCGCGGCTACGACAGCGACCACCCGCGGGTGACGGGCGACGTCGGCATGGCGGGCGTCGCGATCGACTCGATCCTCGACATGCGGCAGCTCTTCGACGGCATCCCGCTGGACCGGATGACGGTGTCGATGACGATGAACGGCGCGGTGCTGCCGGTGCTGGCGCTGTACATCGTGGCGGCGGAGGAGCAGGGCGTGCCGCCTTCGATGCTGGCGGGGACCATCCAGAACGACATCCTCAAGGAGTTCATGGTCCGCAACACCTACATCTACCCGCCGAAGCCGTCGATGCGGATCATCTCCGACATCTTCGCCTTCACGTCCCGGCGGATGCCGCGCTACAACTCGATCTCCATCTCCGGCTACCACATCCAGGAGGCGGGCGCGACGGCCGACCTGGAGCTGGCGTACACCCTCGCGGACGGCGTGGAGTACCTGCGGGCGGGCCGGGACGCGGGGCTGGACGTGGACGCGTTCGCGCCGCGGCTGTCGTTCTTCTGGGCGATCGGCATGAACTTCTTCATGGAGATCGCCAAGCTGCGCGCGGCGCGGCTGCTGTGGGCGAAGCTGGTCAAACGCTTCGATCCGCAGAATCCGAAGTCGCTGTCGCTGCGCACGCACTCGCAGACCTCCGGCTGGTCGCTGACGGCGCAGGACGTGTACAACAACGTCACGCGCACGTGCGTGGAGGCGATGGCGGCCACCCAGGGCCACACGCAGTCGCTGCACACCAACGCGCTGGACGAGGCGCTCGCGCTGCCGACGGACTTCTCGGCCCGTATCGCCCGCAACACCCAGCTGCTGCTGCAGCAGGAGTCCGGCACGACGCGCGTCATCGACCCGTGGGGCGGCAGCGCGTACGTGGAGCGGCTGACGTACGACCTGGCGCGGCGGGCCTGGCAGCACATCGAGGAGGTCGAGCAGGCCGGGGGCATGGCGCAGGCGATCGACGCGGGCATCCCGAAGCTGCGGGTGGAGGAGGCGGCGGCGCGCACGCAGGCCCGTATCGACTCGGGGCGGCAGCCGGTGATCGGCGTCAACACCTACCCGGTGGCGGCCGACGAGCAGGTCGAGGTGCTGAAGGTCGACAACTCCGCGGTGCGGGCCCGGCAGGTCGCGAAGCTGGAGCGGCTGCGGGCGGAGCGGGACGAGGCCGCGTGCCGGGGCGCGCTCGACGACCTCGCGCGCGCGGCCGGCGGCGAGGGCAACCTGCTGGAGCTGGCGGTACGGGCCGCGCGGGCGAGGGCGACCGTGGGCGAGATCTCGTACGCCCTGGAGAAGACCTACGGGCGGCACGCCGGGCAGATCCGTACGATCTCCGGTGTGTACCGGAACGAGGCGGGCGAGTCCCCGTCGGTGGCGCGGACCAGGGCGCTGGTGGGCGAGTTCGCGGAGGCGGAGGGCCGGCGGCCGCGCATCCTGGTCGCCAAGATGGGGCAGGACGGGCACGACCGCGGGCAGAAGGTGATCGCCACGGCCTTCGCCGACCTCGGCTTCGACGTGGACGTGGGCCCGCTGTTCCAGACGCCGGCCGAGGTGGCGCGGCAGGCCGTCGAGGCGGACGTGCACATCGTGGGGGTGTCGTCGCTGGCGGCCGGGCACCTGACGCTCGTACCGGCGCTGCGCGAGGCGCTGGCGGAGGAGGGACGCGACGACATCATGGTCGTGGTGGGCGGTGTGATCCCGCCGCAGGACGTGGCGACGCTGCGTCAGATGGGCGCGACGGCGGTGTTCCCGCCGGGCACCGTGATCCCGGACGCCGCGTACGACCTGGTGGCGCAGCTGGCCGCCGGGCTCGGTCACGACGCCGCGTGAGCGGGTGAGTCCCCCCAAGATGGCCATCGGCCTCGACACGTACGTCAAGGGCGTCCTCGACGGCAAGCGCGCGCTCGTCGCCCGCGCGATCACCCTGGTGGAGTCGACCCGGCCGCAGCACCGGGCGCTGGCCCAGGAGTTGCTGACCGAGCTGCTGCCGCACAGCGGGAAGGCCCGGCGGATCGGGGTCAGCGGCGTGCCGGGGGTGGGGAAGTCGACGTTCGTCGACGCCTTCGGCACCATGCTGACCGCGCTGGGCCACCGGGTGGCGGTGCTGGCCGTCGACCCGTCGTCGAGCCGCACCGGCGGGTCGATCCTCGGCGACAAGACGCGCATGGAGCGCCTGGCCGTGGACCCGGCGGCCTTCGTGCGCCCCTCCCCCACCGCGGGCACGCTCGGCGGGGTCGCGAAGGCGACGCGCGAGTCGATCGTGGTGATGGAGGCGGCCGGCTACGACGTGGTGCTGGTGGAGACCGTCGGCGTCGGGCAGTCGGAGACGGCCGTCGCGAACATGGTGGACTCGTTCCTGCTGCTGACGCTGGCCCGTACCGGGGACCAGCTGCAGGGGATCAAGAAGGGCGTGCTGGAGCTGGCGGACGTGATCGCCGTCAACAAGGCGGACGGTCCGCACGAGCGGGACGCGCGGGCGGCGGCGCGGGAGCTGGCGGGCGCGCTGCGGCTGATGCACGGCAAGGGCGCGTTCTGGACGCCGCCGGTGCTGCACTGCAGCGCGCGGGAGTCGACGGGGCTCGACGCGGTCTGGGAGCGGCTGGAGCGGCATCGGGAGCTGCTCGACTCCACCGGGCGGCTCGCCGGCCGGCGGCGCGACCAGCAGGTGGACTGGACGTGGACGATGGTGCGCGACGAGCTGCTGGGCCGGCTGCGCGCCGACCCGGCGGTGGGTGCGCTTGCGCCGGAGCTGGAACGGCAGGTCAGGGACGGCGAGTTGACGGCGACGCGGGCGGCGGAGCGGATCATGGACGCGTTCGGCGGCTGAGCGGGCCGCCCCCGGTGGCCGGGGCGGTGTCAGCCCGCGGGCTGTGCGGCCCGGGATCCGATGGGCGGGGCCTCGACGTGGTCGCGGGCGCCGGTGATCGGGCAGCCGAGGGTGCCGGCCGCGTCGTACGCCGCCGCCTTGGGGTCCCGGTAGCCGGCCCAGGCGATCGCCCCGGCCAGCACCGCCAGCGCGCCGGCGGCCCCGGCCCCGGTGCGGAACGCCGACGCCGAGGCGTCCGCGAGCACCGGTTCCAGCGCGGCGCGCTCGTCGTCCGGGAGCGCGGCGGGCGGCTCGTCGGAGAGCGGGCGCTCCCGCGCCGCGTCGAGTACAGCGGCGTCCGGCGCGGCGATGCCGGCGCGCGCGAGCCCGTCGTCGAGTTCGGCGGAGAACCGGACGGAGATGACCACGCCGAGCACCGCGATGGCCATCATGCTGCCGATCCGGGCGATGGCGTTGTTGATGCCGGAGGCGACCCCGGCCCGGTCGGCGGGGGCGGCGGACATCACGCCGGAGGTGAGCGGGGCGACGAGCATCGCCAGGCCCAGTCCGTGCACCAGGACCGAGGGAAGCACGACGGTCCACAGCGAGGTCCCCGCGTCCGCGCGCAGCAGCAGGAGCATGCCGAGCCCGGCGAGCAGCGAGCCGCCGGCGATGAAGGGCCGGCCGCCGTGCCGGTCGGCGAGTGCGCCGAAGCGCCCGGAGAGCACGAACAGCACCATGATCGGTACGGCGCCCGCGATGCCGGCGGGCGCCGGCCCGTAGCCGAGGTTCTCCTGCAGGAAGAGGATCGTGTACGTGCCGCAGGCGATGAGGGCGCCGTAGAGGACGAAGGTGGTGGCGTTGATGGCGGCGAACGCCCGTATCCGGAAGAGCGCGGGCGGCAGCAGCGGGGTGCGGGCGCGGCGCTCCCAGGCCAGGAACGCGGCGAGCGACGCGATCCCGGCGACGAGCGCGGTCAGGGTCAGCGGGTCGCCCCAGCCGCTGCGGGGCGACTGGATGAGGTAGAAGGCCGGGCCGCCGACCGCGGGGACGGCGAATGCGGCGCCGGCGAGGTCGACGGAGGCCCCGGCCGTGCCGTCGCCGGGCGGGGTCGCGCGCAGGATGAGGGCGACGACGACGGCCGCGCAGGGCAGTTCGGCCCAGTAGACCGCCCGCCACGACAGGGCGTCGATGAGCAGCCCGCCCACGACGGGGCCGGCGATCACGGACAGCCCGCTCCACGCGGACCAGCGGGCTATCGCCCGCGAGCGGTCCGCCTCGTCGAACGCAGCGGTGATGACGGCCAGGACGCTCGGCAGCAGCAGCGCGGCCGCGGCGCCCTGCAGCAGCCGGCCGGTGACGAGCACCCCGGAGGTCGGCGCCACCGCGCACACCAGTGCGGCGGCCCCGAAGCCGGCCGTGCCGGCGGCGAAGACCGGGCGCCGGCCGTAGACGTCCCCGAGCGCCCCGCCGACGAGGATCAGGCTTCCCACGGCGAGGAGGAACGCCGCGACGATCCACTGCTGCACGGCCAGGCCGGCGTCGAGGTCGCCGGCGACGGCGGGCAGCGCGACGGTGGTCATGAGGCTGTCCATGCCGACCAGCGACGAGGCCAGGATGCAGGCCGTCAGCACGAGCCCCGCCTGCCGTCGGGTCTGCCGTCGCGGCGGGGGTCCGGGGGTCATGGCGGCCATCCTCCCGCCGGCCGGGGCGGCGGGCAACGGAATTGTGTGCGGTCCACGGGTCGTTGCACGCCCCTTGAGCCGTCGGGCTCCGCCGATCTAGGATTTTCGAGAAGTGAGTTGAAACGATTCAATCCAGGTCCGGACACGCCATCCTCGACCAAGGGACGTGCGATGAGCCACGAGCGCGAGACGAACAACGGAAGCGCATGGAACCGGCGGGCCTTTCTGCGCACCTCCGCCGCCGGCGCGGGTGCCGGCGTCATCGGCCTCGGCCAGGGCGCCGTCCCCGCGGCGGCGGCCGGCCGGGACGACAGGCACGGCGGCGGAGCGGGGCTGCGCGTCGAGCGCACCACCGTCGAGTACGCGCCCGCCCTGCTCGGCACCGATGTCGCCGAGCCGCGGCTCGGCTGGGAGCTGTCCGCGCCCGGCAGCGGCGCGCGGCAGAGCGCGTACCAGGTCCGGGTCTCGCTGGACCCGGCCGGGCACGGGGCCGCGGTGTGGGACTCCGGGCGCGTCGCCTCGGACCGGACCGTCGGCGTGCCCTACGGCGGGCCCGCGCTGCAGCCCCGTACCCGCTACCACTGGCGGGTGCGGGTCTGGGACGCCGACGGGCGGCGGTCGGCCTGGAGCCGCTGGAGTTGGTGGGAGACCGCGCTGCCGCGCGACGGATGGCGCGGCCACTGGATCGGCGCCGACGCCGCGCCCGAGCCGCCCGGCTTCGCGGGCGCGTCCTGGATCTGGTCGCCCGGCGCCACCCCGCAGCACGCCCCGGCCGGCCCCGTCTGGTTCCGCGCCGCGCTCGAACTGCCCGCCGGGGCCGAGGTGTCGGCCGCGCAGCTCGTAGCCACCGCCGACGACGACTTCACCCTCCACCTCGGGGGCGCCGAGGTGCTGCACGCCCCGCAGCAGACCGACGGCTGGCGCACCGCCCGGCTGGCCGACGTCACCGACGCCGTACGCGCCGCGGACGGGCGGGTGGTCGTCGCCGTCCGCGCCACCAACCGCGGCGGCGCCTCGGTGAACCCCGGCGGTCTGCTCGTCCGCCTGCTGGTGCACACCGGCGACGGCGTCACCGAGCTGGTCACCGGGCCCGGCTGGCGGTGCGCGGACCGGGAGCAGGACGGCTGGCAGCGGCCCGGCTTCGACGACGGCGCGTGGGACCGGGCCACGGTGCTCGCGCCGTACGGCGAGGGCCCCTGGGGCAGCGGCGCGCAGGTGCCCGCCCAGGTGCGGCCCGCGCCGCTGCTGCGCCGCGCGTTCACCGTCCGCCGGCCGGTGCGGCGCGCCCGGCTGTACCTCAGCGGCCTCGCCTACTACGACGCCGAGATCAACGGCCGCCGCGTCGGCCGCCAGGTCCTCGACCCGGGCTTCACCGACTACGACGAGACCGTGCTGTACGCCGTGCACGACGTCACCGACCTCGTCGCCCGCGGCGCCAACGCCATCGGCGTCACCCTCGGCCGCGGCTTCTACGGCATGACCACGCCCAACGTCTGGAACTGGCACACCCCGCCGTGGCACGGCGAGCCCCGCCTCCTGGCGCAGCTGGAGATCGAGCACCCCGGCGGCGCCCGCACCACCGTCGCCACCGACGGCCGCTGGCGCCTGGCCGAGGGCCCCACCCGCTCCGACTGCCTCTACGCCGGCGAGACCTACGACGCCCGCGAGCACCCCGCGGGCTGGACCGAGCCCGGCTTCGACGACGCCTCCTGGGCGGCCGCCGGCCGCCGGGAGCCGCCGCGGGGCACCCTGCGTGCCCAGCCCCACGACGCGATCCAGGTCGTCGACACCGTCCGGCCCGTCGCCGTGACTGCCCACGGCGACGGCTGGATCGCCGACATGGGCCGCACCCTGGCCGGCTGGACGCGGCTGACGGTGCGGGCCCCGGCGGGCACCGTCGTGCGGCTCGTGCACGGGGAGAAGCTCAAGTCCGACGGCAGCGTGCACGCCGAGACCGGCCATGTGCCGGGCCGCTTCCAGACCGACGAGTACGTCTGCGCCGGCGGCGGCTCCGCGGAGGTGTGGGAGCCGAAGTTCTCGTACAAGGGGTTCCGTTACGTGCAGGTGACGGGCCTGCCCGCCGAGCCGGAACCCGGCGACGTGCTCGGCCGGGTCGTGCACACCCCGGTCGAGGACACCGGGACGTTCCGCTGCTCCGAGCCGTTCTACGAGCGACTGGAGCGAGCCATGCGCCGCACCGTGCGCAACAACCTGCACGGCATCCCCACCGACACCCCGATGTACGAGAAGAACGGCTGGACCGGCGACGCGCAGGTCGGCGCGCCCGTGATGACGTACGCGCTGGGCATGCACCGGATGCTCGGCAAGTGGCTGGACGACATCCGCGACAGCCAGAACGCCGCGGGGCAGCTGCCGGTGATCGTGCCGAGCGGCGGCTGGGGCTACGGCGACCTCGGGCCCTCGCCGGAGTGGACGACGGTCTACCCGTTCCTGGTGCGGGAGATGTTCCGGGTGTACGGCGACGAGCGGGTGGTCCACGACCACCTGCCGGCGCTGACCCGCTATCTGGACTGGGAGCTGGACCGGCTCGTCGACGGCCTGGCCGTGACCGCGCTCGGCGACTACCTGCCGCCCGGCTACGGCGGCAACCCGCCCGAGGACACCCGGCTGACCGCCACCTCGTACCTGCACCGGGCGCTCACCGACACCGCGGCGATGGCCGCGCTGACGGGCGACGACGGCACCCGGGACCGCTACCTCGCCGCCGCCGGCGCCCTCAGGGACGCGCTGAACGCCGAGTTCCTCGGACCCGAGGGCCACTACCGCACGGCGAAGGACCCGGGGTACCGGCAGACGAGCAACTGCGTCCCGTTGGCCTTCGGCCTGGTGCCGCCCGGGGCGCGGGCGAGCGTCACCGCGTCCCTCCTCGCGGACATCGAGGAGCGCGGCAGCCACCTCAACACCGGCGCGCTGGGCACCAGCGTGCTGCTGCGCGCGCTGAGCGCCCAGGGCCACGGCGACGTCGCCCACGCGATCGCGACCCAGCGCACGTACCCGAGCTGGGGGTACTGGTTCGACAACGGCGCCGACACCATGTGGGAGATGTGGCAGCTCGACTCGCGCTCCCGGGACCACTACTTCCAGGGCACGGTGGTGCAGTGGCTGTACGAGAACGTGGCGGGCCTGCGGCCGGGCGACGCCGGGTACCGCACCTTCAGCGTGCGCCCGGACGCCCGCGCCGGCGTCGACTGGGCGCGTACCGAGCTGCGCACGGTGCGCGGGCCGGCGGCCGTGTCGTGGTCGGCGATCGAGGGGACGGTGCGGCTGTCGGTGCGCGTTCCGGTGGGGTCGGCGGCGGAGGTGCACGTGCCGAGCGGTTCGCCGGCGGACGTACGGGAGCCGCGGGGCGCGGAGTTCGTACGCGCCGAGCCCGGCTTCGCGGTGTACCGGGTGCCGCACGGGTCGTGGACGTTCACCGGGAGGCCGTGACCCGACGGATTGAAACCATTCAGTAGCGCCCGGGGCGGCGCGCGCGACGGCCCGCAGGTCTACCGGAGGTCTGCCGGACGGCATCGGGATCACCCGGGTCGCGGCGCCGGCTCCCCGTGGCCGACACTGGTCCGGTGGATGATCAGGTACGCGAGGTCATGACGCTGGTCGACGACGTGCTGGGCGCCCAGGTCGTCGGCGCCTACCTGCACGGCTCCGCCGTCCTCGGCGGGCTCCGCCCGGCGAGCGACGTCGACCTCCTCGTCGTCGCCCGCAGATCGCTGACCGACGCCGAGCGGCGGGCGCTCCTCGACGGGCTGCTGGCGGCCTCCGGCTTCACCGGCGGGCTGCGCCCGGTCGAGCTGACGGTGGTCGTCGAGTCCGAAGTGCGGCCCTGGCGGTACCCGCCGACCGTCGACTTCCTCTACGGGGAGTGGCTGCGCGCGGAGTTCGAGGCGGGCGGGCCGCCGCTGCCGCAGGTCATGGCGGACCTGGCGATCGTGCTGACGACGGTGCGGGCCGGGGACCACGCCCTCGCCGGCCCGCCGCCCGCGCGGGTGCTGGACCCGGTGCCGCACGGGGACGTGGTCCGCGCCGCCACGGCCGCCGTCCCGGGCCTGCTCGCGGAGCTGGACGACGACACCCGCAACGTCCTGCTCACCCTGGCGCGGATCTGGTGCACGCTGGCCACCGGCGAGATCCGCCCCAAGGACGCCGCCGCGGCGTGGGCGCTCGACCGGCTGCCGCCGGAGCACCGGCCGGTGCTGGAGCACGCGCGGCGGCTGTATCTCGGCAGCCGGTACGCGGAGGAGACGTGGAGCGCGGAGCTGCTGGCGCGGGTGCGCGCGCACGCGGCCGCGGTGGCCGCCCGGATCGAGCGGCTGGCGCGGCCCTGACCGCCGCGGCGGGGCGGTCGCGGGGGCTCAGCCGCGGCGGTCGCCGCCCGGGGTGGTGCCGTAGGCGCGGCGGTAGACGTCGATGAAGGCGCTCGCCGAGGACCAGCCGCAGCGGTGCGCGACGGCCGTCACCGGCACGTCGTCGGCGAGCAGCCGCAGCGCGTGGTAGAGGCGCAGCTGCGTGCGCCACTGCGGGAACGTCATGCCGGTCTCGCGGCGGAAGAGCCGGCTGAGCGTCCGCTCCCCCGCGCCGGCGGCCCGGCCCAGGGCGGCGAGGGTGCGCTGGTCCGCGGGGTCGGCGTGCAGCAGGTCGCACACGGCGGCGAGCCGTGGGTCGGCGGGCGCGGGCACGGGCACGGGCTGCCGCTCGGCGGCGGAGCCCGGCCGCTCGGCGGCGGAGGCGG
>NZ_BAAAPF010000094.1:0-21957 GCF_039531005.1 Streptomyces synnematoformans | reverse complement strand
GCCACCCGGGCCGCGAACACCTCCCAGGCGCTGTCGAACAGGGCGGCGGTCGCGGCACGCGTCGCACGCGACGCCGCCAACAGCGCGGCGAACCACGCCGACAAGGCGGCGGACGCCGCCGAGGAGGCGGCGGAGCACGCGGGCGAGGCGATCGAGTACGCGAAGCGGTCCACCGCGTACGCGAAGGCGGCGGTGCAGGCGGCCGACACGGCCTCCGGCGCGGTCCGGGAAGCCGTGGAGGTGGAGCAGGCGGCCCGGGACGCCGACGCGGCCAAGCTGGCGGAGGACACCCGGATCGGTGTCGAGGAGGCCGCGGTGCTCGCGCAGGAGGAGGCGGCGGACACCCGGCTGCTGCAGCGCGACCTCGACCAGTCGGCCCAGACGTCCCAGGAGATCAAGGACCTGATCGCCGCCGCCGAGGCGGCGTACCGGTCCGGTGACACGGCCACCGCGGTCACCGAGGGCCGCAGGGCCGCGGTCAAGCTCCTGAACGCGACCGGCTCCTGGACCCGGGACGCGGCCGAGTACGCGCTGTCCGGCAGCGAGTACGACATCCTCAACTGGATCGACGTGGACCGCCCGCTCGCCCAGCGCCAGGACGACCGGGAGAACACGCTCACGCTGGCGCAGTCCGCCGTCTCCGACGTGGTGGCGGCGGCCGCCTCGGCGCTGGAGAGCACCGACCTCGACGCGGCGGCCGCGTTCCTGCAGCAGGGGTTCAAGGAGGCCGCGGCCGAGGAGTACCGCATCCAGATCGTACGGATCCTCGGCGCCGGCCCGGGGCGTGCCGTACAGGCGCAGGCCCAGGCGGCGCTGGACGCGGGATCGGCCGAGGCGATGCACCGCTTCCTGGCCTACGAGTGGGCGGAGGCGGTCAAGGAGGACGACCGGGTCGAGGTGGTCACCCTCCTCGACTCCGGCGGTCCGTACATGAAGGCCGCGTGCCAGATCGTGCTGGAGGGCTCGGCCCGGATGCGGCGCGCATTCGTGCTGAAGGACAAGTTCAACATCGCCCGGATCGACGAGGACCACGCGGCGCACGTGGCGGCCATGCGGGCCGCCCTCGCGCACGCGGCCAGGATCGCCGCCCAGGCGCAGGAGGACGCGGCGCTGGCGTCCGAGGCCGCGGCCGAGGCCCGGCAGGCCGCCGAGGAGGCCGCCGAGTGGGCGTCGAAGGCGCGGGGCTGGGCGCAGGCCGCCGCGGACTCGGCCGCCCGGGCGAAGCAGAACGCGGACGCCGCCGACGCGTCGGCGGCGGCCGCCAAGCAGTCGGCGCAGGCCGCGAAGGAGGCGGCGGCCACCGCGCGGGGCGCGGCCCGTACGGCCACCTACTCGGCCCGGCGGGCGGCCCAGTCCGCCAAGCAGGCGGTGGCGTCCGCGCTGCAGGCGCAGTCCTCCGCCACCGCCGCCAGGGCCTCCGCCGTGCAGGCCGGGAAGGACGCGCGGGCCGCCGCCGCGGCCGCCACCGAGGCGCACCAGATCTGGGCGGCGAAGCGGAAGGCCGAACTCGAAGAGCAGGCGAGAATACGGGAGCAGCGGCAGCGGGAGGCCGAGCAGAAGGGCGATCATCCCGCCGACGACCCGGCGAACGACGACGACGGCGACACCAAGTGGCTCGGCATGTGGCCGGAGGACATATCCGACCCGAAGGACTGGGCGGAGGCCACGAGCCACTGGAGCACGGTTCTCGGCGCTCTCGCCGTCGTGTCCGGGGCCATCTCCCTGTACCCGCCGGCCGCACCGTTCTTCGGCCCCCTCGCGACGGGCCTGGGTTTGCTCTCCTGGGGCCTGCAGGGCGTCAGCGCCATCATCAGCGCACGCGCGTACGGCTTGGGCAGCAAAGACTTCTGGAGGGCGCTCGGCCAGGCCGCGATCCCGCCCGTGCTGTCCAAGGTGAGCAAGGCCGCCAGGCACGTCGGGCTGGTCGGGAATGTCGGCAAGAAGGTGCTGGACATCGGCGGCGACGCCTACACCACCGTGATCGGGTGGGTCACCTGGTAACCGGCGCCATCGCGCGGCTCAACCACCGGCGGCCGCTCTGAACAATGCGGGCGCCGCTCTGTCAATACTCGAACAGCACCGGTTGGCAAACCGGGGAAACGAGAAATCATGAGGTTGATCAGGCGTGCCCTGATAACGGGCATCGTCGCGGCGGTGGTGGCGGCTGCCTACGCCGTCGCGGCACCTGCCGGGCAGCAGAACGTGTCGCACACTCCGGCGGCGGCAGGCGATCCGGGGTACGCGGTGGAGGATTTCGCCTACCCGGGCGCGGACCGGATCCAGCAGGAGCGCGGAATCCTGCTGAAGCGCGGGAACGGGCACATCGTGCTGGCGCCCGCATGCGCCGACGGCCTGCTGCGCGTATGGGCCCGCGGCAAGCCGGAGTACTGCTTCAAGGTGACCGGCGACACCGGTTATCTGTCGCTCGACCTGCCCGCGGTCTACACGGTCAGGGGCATCGACTACGACACCACCCTCACCATGACCGTCGACGACGAGACCAAGACCTACGACATTCCCCGCAACCAGTGGGAGGCGGTCGGGGAGGGCACCGATCCGGAACGGCGCGACCACACCCTGGTGGAGATCAGGACCAGCAAGTGACGGCGCAATTCGCGTGAGTCGACCGCTGGCGCAGCCCTTACCGGATCCCCCGAACCTGATCGAGGAAGTGGTCATGAGAAAACCCCGTACTCCCCGTACCGCCCGCAGCGTGTGGGCCGCCCTCACCGCGTTCGCCACGGCGGCGCCGCTCGCGCTGGCCGCGACCCCGGCCGCGGCCGTCGTCGGCACCCCGCAGGCCGACAGCACCTACGGCTTCACCAGCCGGCTCGTCGTTGGAGACTTCCAGCGCGGGTGCTCGGCCGCCCTGGTCGAGCGGGAGTGGCTGCTCACCGCGGCCAGCTGCTTCGCCGACGACCCGGCCGCGGGCATCGCCGTCGCACCGGGCACACCGAAGGTCAGGACCGTCGCCACCGTCGGCCGCACCGACGTGTCCGACACGTCCTCCGGCCAGGTCCGCGACGTCGTCGAGCTGGTGCCCTACGACGGCCGCGACGTGGTGCTGGCCCGGCTGGCCCGGCCGGTGTTCGGCATACCCCCGGTGCCCGTCAGCGCCACCGCACCCGCCGCGGGCGAGGAGCTGCGGGTGGCCGGCTACGGCCGTACCGCCGCGGACTGGGCCCCGGACCAGCTGCACAGGGGCGCCTTCACCGTCGACGCGGTCGGCACCCCCGACCTCACCCTCTCCGGCCGGGACGGCGCCGCCGTCTGCGCCGGTGACACCGGCGGCCCCGCCGTCCGGGTGGCGGACGGCGCCCCCGAACTCGTCGCGCTCAGCTCCCGCTCGTACCAGGTCGGCTGCTTCGGCACCGAAACCGCGGACGGCACCCCGAACAGCGCCGTCAGCGCCCGCGTCGACGACCTGCGCGGCTGGGTCGACGACACGGTCGGGCGCCCGCGGTACACCGACTTCAACTGCGACGGCGCCGAGGACGTCGCGATCGCCGACCCCCACGTCACGGTGGGCGGCGCCGCCAACGCCGGCGTCGTGCGCGTCGTCCTCGGCGGCGGCAAGGGCACCGCCGAGATCACCCAGAACCTCGACGCCGTCCCGGGCGCAGCCGAGGCGAACGACCGGTTCGGCCACGTCCTGGCCACGTACGACGAGAACGAGGACGGCTGCACCGACCTCGTCGTCGGCATCCCGTACGAGGACCTCGGCAGCACCGCGGACGCCGGCATGGCCAGCCTCCTCTACGGCGCCCCGGGCGGCCTGACCACCGGAAAGGCGTCGGTCAACCACGAGCAGGGCGCCGGCCCCGGCGACATCGGCGCCTCTCTGGTCGAGGCCGGCGACCACATGGGCGCCTCGCTGGCCGCCGGGCACACCACGACGGGCGAGCCCTACCTGGTCATCGGGGCCCCCGGCGAGGACATCGGCTCCGGGAGCACCGTCGACGTCGACGCCGGCACGGCCTACTACCTGCGGGGCACCGTCAACCAGGGGCTCACCCAGGGCAGGGACGGGGTGGCCGGAGGGCCGGAGACGGGCGACGACTTCGGCGCCACGCTCGCGGCCACGCCGCAGCACATCGCCGTCGGCGTACCGGGCGAGGGCCTCGGCAGCAAGGCCGACGCGGGCGGGGTGCAGATCTTTGCGCACGCGCTGTCCACGGCCGGCATCCCCGAGCCGCTCGGCGTGGTGAACCAGGACCAGGACGACGTCACCGGCGCCGGCGAGACCGGCGACCGGTTCTCCGACGGCCTGGCCGGAGTGCCCTACCGGCCGGCCGGCTCCGCCGCGGCCACCGACTCGATCTTCTTCGTGGGCGCGCCCGGTGAGGACGTGACGGTCGACGGCGTCGGCCACGTGGACTCCGGCGGCGTCTACAACATCCGGGTGACCGCGGCCGGCGCCATCAGCCAGCACAGCACCATCTGGCAGGGCCACGCCGGAGTCGCCGGCGGACCGGAGAACGGCGACCGCTTCGGCGCGACCTTCGCCGCGGCGAACACCAGGCCCAAGGCGCTCAGTTCCGCCGACACCATCGCGCTGGCCGTCGGCGCGCCCGGGGAGGACCTCAGCGGGATCGCGAACACCGGCGCCGTCCAGACGTTCGCCCCGCTGTGGTCGCCGGGCGACTCCGACCGCTGGATCCAGACGGGCTCCGCCGGGCTGCCCGGCAGCCTGGGCGCCGGCCAGCGGGTGGGCGCCCACATCCAGGCCACCGGCGGCCACCTGTACGTCGGCATGCCCTACGGCCCGTCCGCGTACGGCGCCATGCACGCGCTGCCCTGGCCGAACGTCCGCGGCTGGCCCGACACCTCCGCCGTGACCAGTTACGAACCCGGCAGGGACGGGCTGCCGGCGGTGGGCACGAGCTTCGGCTGGGCCATGCGGTGACCGGTCCGGCGCCCCGTACCGCATGAGAAGGGCCCCGCGCACACGGGTGCGCGGGGCCCTCACGGCCCCGGCGCCGCCGGGACGGCACCGGGCCCACCAGACCGTCGCGGCGCGGGAAGAGCCGCCGGGACGAGAGCACCTTGGCCCGGTAGGGAACGGCGGCCTCCTCCAGCGCGCACACCACCTTCCCCCAGGTCCGCAGCGCCTCGTCCGGGTCGCCGGTGTGCACGTAGACGCGGAGTGCCGGACCCCGGCCGCCGCGTCCGCGCGAGCCGTCGACGAGGAAGTACCCGGGCGAGAGGCCGGGGCGGTGGGCCGGCAGGCTGCGGGCGCGGTCGAGCGGGGTGGCGGGGGTCATGGGAGCCGGGTCACCGTGCCGCGCCGTCGGCGGTCTCGGGGTGGAGCGTGCCGGTGAGGATGAGCGAGTGCATGGGTTCCAGGCCGAGTTCGGACACGAGGTTCCGGCGGAGCGTGTGGTAGACGTGCAACGCCTCGCGCCGGTATCCGGCGAGGAAGTAGGCCCGCATCAGCAGGGCGTGGGTGTGCTCGCGGACCGGGTGGTCCGCGGTCAGGGAGCCGAGCTGGAGGATGGCCTCGGAGTGGCGGCCGGTGGCCATCAGCGCCTCGCCGCGCTCTTCCTCGGTACGCAGGCGCAGCTCCTCCAGCCGGGCGGCCTCGGCCGCCAGCAGTGCCCCGCTGGTGCTGCCGAGCGCGGTGCCGCGCCACAGCCGCAGCGCCGCGTCGTACGCGCCGACGGCGCGCTGCGGCTGCCCGGCGGCCAGCGCGCCGTGCGCCTGGTCGGCCAGCGACGAGAAGCGGTCGAGGTCCAGCCGGCCGGGTGCGACCCGCAGGGTGTAGCCGGACGGACGGGTGACGAGGGGGCCGGGGCCGGACGGGGCCGCGCGGAGCTTCTTGCGCAGTTCGGAGACGAGGGTCCGGACGCGCATGTCCGGCGCCGCGGGCAGGGAGTCCCCCAGCCCGGCCGCGATCCCCGGCACCGGGACCGACTGGTCGGCGCGGAGCAGCAGGAGCGCGAGCAGCGACCGCTGCTTGCCGTTCAGCCGGATCCAGTCCGTTCCGGCTCTGACCTCGACGACGCCGAGGAGCTGGTATTCCACGGGATTCGACCTCAACGGTCGCCGTCCTGACCTGGGGGCACGCCGATGCCGGCCTTCGCGACCGGCGGCGGCCGTCCCGTACGGACGACGGACGGCGGACGCCGGACCGGTCACCGTCAGCGTGCGGCAGGCGCGGCGGGTCTGTCGGTGAGATTCGGCCTGGGATGAACAACGGCGTAGCGGAGCAGCCGGGGTGGTCGGCGACGGCCTGGAGGACGTCGGCCCGGGTGCGGCCCGGCAGCGCCGCCAGCGGCGACCGGGGCGGGCGGGCCCCGGAGCGGGCCGGGCCCGGGCGGCCGGAGGGCACCGGCGGGGCGGACGGGGTGGACGGGGACGGTCCGCCTGCGGCCGTCGCCGGTACGCCGATGAGGTAGCGCAGCGCGGGCTGCGGCGCGGTGCAGATGTCGACGGAGGGCGCGTCGACCGCGAAGACGGAGGGGACGAGCAGCAGCCCGCGCCCGTCGAGGTGCAGGTCGCCGTCGTACCCGGAGGCCATCGTGACCTCCAGCACGGGCGCGCGCCAGCGGATGCTGGGCGGATGGAGCAGGGTGAGAAGGTGCTCCACTCCGCCGGTGAGCAGCTGCCGCATCCATAACCCCCGGTCCGCGACCACCTCGTCGGCGATGTGCTCCCACTACGGCGAGAGCAGGGTCGCGAACACGTGGTCCAGGTGAATGCGGTACGTCATGGCCTGTCCACCTCATCCGCCCCGGGGCCCGCCGGGGCGCCGGCTACAGTCTGCCGCCGTCCTTGCGGTAGCGCAGGAGGAGCATGGCGGCGTCGTCCTGGAGAGGGCCGCGTACGTGGTCGACCAGGCTCTGGCGGACGGCCGCCAGCGCGGTGTCGGCGTCGGTTTCGGTCAGGAGGGCGGCGGCCTCGGTGAGGGGGTAGAAGGCGCCCTCCCCGTCGCGCGCTTCCGTGACCCCGTCCGTGTAGAAGAGGATCTGGTCGCCGGGGCTGAAGGGGTGCACGTGGGGTTGCGGGGGCGCGGTGCCGTGCATGCCGAGGCCGAGGGGGAGCGCGCGTGCGGAGGGTTCGAGCAGGCGCGTGGTGCCGTCGCCCTGGACCGCCAGCGGGGCGGGGTGGCCGTAGTTGAGCAGGGTCACGGCCGACTCGTGGCCGATCTCCGCCATGATGGCGGTGACGAACTTCTCGGACGTCAGGTGGCGGTCCAGCGCCCGCTCCACCCGCTCGCCGACCGCCTGGAGGTCCGGTTCGTCGTAGGCCGCCTCCCGGAAGGCGCCGAGCACCACCGCCGCGGTCTCGACGGCCTCCAGCCCCTTGCCCTGTACGTCGCCGATGATCACCCGCACGCCCACCGGTGACGTCACGACCTCGTACAGGTCGCCGCCGATCCTGGCGTCGGCGACCGCGGAGGTGTACGAGAGCGCGATCCGCAGCTTCCCGGCGGCCATCGGCACCGGCCGCAGCAGCACGCGCTGGGCCGTCTCAGCGATCGAGCGCACGTTTGACAGCTCGGCTTCCCGCGCCTGCCGCATCCGTACGGCCACCAGGCCGGCCGCGGTGACGCCGACCACCGAAAGCATGGCGGTGTACCCGCGGCGGTCACCGAGCAGTCCGTTGTACTCGCTGAGCCCCGCGGCGAGCAGCAGCGCCAGCGCGCCGATCAGCAGGGTGCGCCGCCAGCCGCCGACCAGGCCGGCGAACGCGGGGCCCAGGGAGACCAGCGGCAGGTAGCCGACCTCCGGACCGGCCGACGTGTCCACGGCCGCGACGACGGCCATCACGGCATAGGGCAGTACGGACAGCACCCCGCGGACGGGCGCGCGCGGCCTGGGACTCTGCGGCTCGTTCACGGCTTCCTCTCCCGTGAGGGAATCGCCCGGCACCCCACGACGAACATCACCAGACACGTTAGACACGCGAGCGTGTTTGTCCCACCGCACCCGCCATTGCCGTTATGGATCCGCAGTGATCTCCTGCCCTGAACGTCACTCGCCCGCGGCCGTGCCCGGGCCCGGCGGCCGGCCCGTCCGACCCGGTGTCAGGTGGCGCCCGGGCCGGGGTGGCCCTGGTGGGTGAAGGCGGCCCAGGCCGCCGGGTGGTCGAGGCCGAGGCCCGGGCCCCTGCCGAGTTCGCGGACGAGCCGGCCGCTGAGCGACCCCGGGTTCCGGCGGTCGGGATCGAGCATCCACAGCTGGGCGGCCCTGAGGGCGTCGACCGGGCTGCGGCCCTCGACGCGCAGGTAGTGATGGAAGACGGCCATCATGAGGGCCGCGGCGGAGTCCCGGGCGGCCCACCGCGACCCCACCACGTCGCGCGCCCCGCGGGAGAGGAACGCGGTCGTCAGCGTGAGCGCCTCGTCGTGGTCGCGGTTGCTCAGGTCCGTCTCGCAGGCGCTGAGTACGACGAGCGGCCCGTCGGAGGCGCTGGTGCCGTGGCTTCCGTCCGCCAGCAGGCGGGCCACGGTCAGGCTGCCCGGGTCCGGCTCCGGGCCGGTGTCCGTGCCCGTGCCCGTGTCCGTGTCCGTGTCGGTGCCCGGGCGGGTGCCGGAGCCCGGGGGCGCGAGCTGCAGCGCGGAGGCCGTCGGGCTGGTGCCGGCGGAGCCGTGGCAGGCCACGTGGAGCAGGGACGGGGTGCCGCCGAGCGCGTCGAGGACGTCGTCGGGCGTGCCGGCCGCCGCCGGTTCGACGGGCGGCTCGTACATGTCCCCGAGGAGCCGCGCCCGCGGGTAGCAGCTCTCGTGGAGCGAGGCCACCTCCAGCTCGGCGTGCGGCAGGGTCAGGCCGGGGTCCGCCACGAGCACGGCGTCGGCCTCGGGGGCCCTCCGGGCGCGCCGCACCGCGTCGGTGAACTGGCGGCCCGACGCCGCGTAGCTGATCACCACGGCCTCGCAGGCGTACCGGGTGGCCGACCCGGTGCGGAAGCGCGCCGCGTGCCACGGGACGATGCCGAGGCGGCCGCAGGGCACCAGGACGATCCGGGCCGGGCCGGGCCGGCCCCGGCGCCGGTTTCCGCTGGCGGCGAGCCGTTCGGCGACGCCGGTCAGGACGGGGACGACGGCCGCGCCGGTCGCCCAGTCGCACAGCTCCACGAGGGCGTCCTCCCACGCCCGCTGGGCGGCTGCGGAGCCCGTGCGCTGGCGCTCCGCGGCCGCGTCGAGATACGCCTCCAGCGGGCCGCTCGCCGCACCGGACAGCAGCGGCAGCGCCCGCACCCCGGTGCCGATGTCGGGGCCCAGCATCACCGCCATGCCGGGCCGGTCGCCCCGGCCGGCGAGCAGGTACACCAGCGCGTCGGCCTCCCCCTGCGCGACCGCGGACGTGAGTTCGGCCACCGTCGGCGTACGGAAGAGCCCGCCGTCCGGGTCCCGGTGGCCCAGGGCTTCGAGGGCCCGGCGGCGCAGCGAGCTGGGCAGCTCGCGGGGGACCGCCCGGGGGTCCCGGTCGTCGGCGGGGTTCGCCGACCGCCACGCCTCGGCGAGTTCGGGGTGGCCCCGGTCCGCGAGCAGTTCGGGAACGGCGCGTGCGGTGGAGGCCGCCTGCAGCACGAGGGCCCGGCCGAGTTCCAGCGCGGCCACCGCCTCCTCGACGCGCCCCTCGGACGCCGCCCAGACCGCGGCCCGTACGCCGAAGTCGGCTCCCCGCCGGGCGGCGAGCAGCCCGTGCTCCGGGCCGGTCTGCAGGACGACGTCGCCGGCGAGCGCCTGCAGGGACTCCAGCGCCGCCTGCGCGGCGGCCTCGCGGTCCGCCGGGTCGTGGGTGAGCGACAGGCGGGTCCGGTGGTTCTCCGCGAGCTGCCAGAGGGCGTGGGCGGCGAGGTGCGGGCTCCGGCCCCGGCGGACGTGCTCGCGGACCCGCTCCAGTGCCGCGATGGCGGTGTCCAGGTCGGCCGGTTCCCGGGTGAGGGAGTAGCGCACGGTGGCGTTGAGACCGGAGCCGTAGTGGGTTTCCGCGGCGGCCTCCGGCGGGACCGCGGCCTGCTCGGGCAGGAGACCGGGCTCGTGGCCCACCGAGGCGCGGATGGTGCGGAGAGCGTCCTTGAACTGCGTCGTCAGCGCGTCGGGCAGGCCGAGGTGCCCGGCCGCGGCCAGGCCTTCCTCCTGATAGGCGAGGCTGCGCATGAGCAGCGCGTTGCCCTCGTCGCGGGTGCGCATGGACAGCGAGTTGAGTGCGGAGCCGAGGGCGAGCAGGACCATCCAGCGGAAGGGGTGGTCCGCGGGGGTGGAGCGTTCCAGAGACTCCAGTTCGCCGGCCAGGCGCGCCAGTTCAGCCGACGACTCCGTCTGCTCCGCCCGACGCACCTGGAGGAGCAGGGCCAGCATCCGCATCCCGGCGCCCAGCTCGGAGCCCTCGGCCGACGCCGACGTCCGTGCGAAGTGGTCGACCATCGCCTGCACATGGGCGTCGGCGACCGCCTCGTCCTGACGGCTGCCGCTGAGCATCCCGCCCAGCTGCAGCACCAGGCGCATCATGTTCTGGATCTCCGCCCGGTCACCGGCGTCCGCCGGTTGGCCGGACTCCGTCCCCAACCGGCCCAGGAGATGATCGACCGATTCGGGGTCGCCGGTACGGAAAGCCTCCACCGCGCCCAGCATCGAGGAGATCCAGGACCTCATGACCGGATCGAAGGCCTCGGCCCCGGCGCCCGCGCCCGTGTCCGTGTCCGGCTCCGGGCGGGGAGCTGCGGGCCGGGGCGCCGACTCACCGGACACGTCCCCGGGGGCGGCGCTCAGGAGGAGCACGCGCAGCTCGTCTCTGAACGGGAAATCCGCCGGTATCCGCTCCAGCAGCCCTGCCGGATCGGACAGCCCGCTGCGCTGCATGTACGAGACGAGGTCGCGCATCTGCCGCAGCTGCGCCACCGCCTCCGGGGGCAGCGGCAGCTCGGCGGCCTCGCCCGCCAGCGCGACGAGTTCCGCCCCTCCGGCGGCGATGCTGCCGGGGTCCGCCCCGCGGATGTGGTCGAAGACCGGCCAGAAGCTCGCGGGCACTCCGGGGCGGCCGCCCGGGGCGGCGTGGTCCGACGTCATCAGCAGGAACAGCGCGGCCCACCGCCGCTCCTCCGCCGCTACGCCCCGACCGGCGGGCGTCGACGGGTCCCGTACCTCGCGCAGCAGGAGCCGGGCCCGCCTGCGGTCCTCCTCGGTGCCCTGCCCCGCGGCGCAGCGCAGCGCGAGCAGCGCACCCAGCCGCGCGGTGACGAGGCCGAGGAGGGGCGGGTCGCCGTCCAGAAGGCCACGCAGCGCCGACAGCTCCGCGACGGTCTCCGCCACGTCCCCGGGGGACGCCGAGCCGCTCTGCATCTGCTTGATCAGTTCCGCCGTGCGCAGGTTCACCCGGTCGACCCGGGCCCGCAGCCCTGCCGCACCACCGCTCGTCTCGCCACCCACCATGCCTCCGTCCCCGGTGCCGTCCGGCGCGGGACCGCACGCAGCGCCCTTTCATGATGGAGCCGCACCGGCTGCTGCGGAGGGCGGTTTTCCTGCAACTGCCAAGCCACAACCGAAAGTCACCCCAAAAGCAACCAGCCCCGCCGAACCGCCCGTTCCGGCCCGCTGTCCATGACCGACGGAGTGGAATGCCCGGCTGGGGTGCCGAAGGGGGCGGTGGTGTCAGACGCCGGCAAGGTTCGAGGCCGAAGCTCCCGCAAGTTCCCGGAGCTTCACCAGTGTTTCCGCGTCTGTCGAGTACACCACCGTTCCGATCATCCCCCGGGTCAGCAGCACTTTGTAGGTGTTACGGATCAGTCGGTCCACATCCGCGTCGGGCGTCGAGCTCTTGAAGGCGGGATCTTTGGAGGCCGTACGGTCCGTGACCCAGCGGTCCCCGCGCCAGACCAGGTCAGGGCCGATGATGACGCCGCTCCAGTCGTACTCGAACCCCTGGGCGGTGTACACACAGCCCACTTGCCCGAAACCGGCCGGATCGGTGGCCCACAGGGCGGCCGGCGGCGCGCCTCCCACCGCCCGGTCGCCGAAGACGTTCCAGGGGCGTCGCCACTCCCCGATGACAACGTCCGGTGGCAGTGCCTGCCCCGGGGCCACCTTCTTCGTCCACTTCCAGCAGTACCCCGCCGACATGCGTGCGCTGTAGTGCTGTGAGCGGCGGTCGTCGAGAAGTGCTTCCATCTCCTGTGGGCTGTCCGCGACCAGCAACTGCATCTTGCCATCAGGCTCCCAGGCGACCGGGCCTCCGGGCCCGAGCCCCAGCAACCGCACCACCCACCCGAGGTACGCGTCGCTTCCGCCGCACCGGAACTGGCCGTCCAGCGGCAGTACCTCACAGCGGAGCCCTTTCCTGGCCGCAGCCGACCTGATGTCCGACACCGTGCCCATCTCGCCGGGGCGTACGACCTGGTGTTGGTCCAGCAGGAAGACGGGGACGTGGGCCGCGTCGATCAACTCGTCGATCTGGGCTCTGCCGGTGCGGTTCGATGCCGACGTGAACCGGTTCGCAGAAGTCTTCCGAATGCGGTGAGCCTCGTCGCAGATCAGGACGTCCAGGCTGTTGGGTTCGGCGGTCATGAAGCTGTTGAAGTACTTGAAGAGGTCCCGGACCGCGCGTTTTCTGGAGCCGGCGACCTTCCTCATCGTGGTCGTGAACGACTGGGAGCCGGTCGCGTGCAGGGCCGTGATGCCCTGCCGGTACAGCTCGCCCAGGAGCGACAGGGCGATGACGCTCTTGCCGGTGCCGGGTCCCCCGGTGACGACGACGACTTCCTTGTGGTTGGACTGTTTGGCGCGGCGGACGGCGTTGAGGACTTTGCGGTAGGCGATCTGCTGCTCGTCGAGCAATACGAACTGCTCGCGCTCACGGACCTCTGCTGCGGCCACCGCCATCAGTTGCTTGGACGGCCCGACCTTGCCGTTGACAAGTTCGTCCGCGACCGAGACACCGGACGCGGTGCCCAGCTTGGTACGCAGATAGTCGATGAATTCCCCGCGGCGAGCACCGACGAAGAGCCGGCCGTACTGGTCCTGTTCGGTTTCGAAGAGTCCACTGACGCCGAACTCGGTGGCGTTGTGGAGATAAGCGGCGCCGCTCACGCGGTCCGGGTGTTCCGCCAGTGCCCCGTTGAAGGAGACGAGGTATTGGCAGTACCCTCGCACCTGCTCGACCGGGTTGAGCTGCGCTCTGTCTCCTACACGGCACAGCGACGGATCGTCGTCGTCCGGATCAGCGCTGCTCCACTGCTTCAGCTCCACGACGACGTATGACGGCAGCCCGGTCTTGGGATGCACGCCGGCCAGGACGGCATCGGCCCGTTTGCTGTTCAGCGGCAGCCCGTATTCCAGGAGTACCTCCACCTGCCCGAGGCCGGCGTCGTTGAGTGCGCTCGCGAGCACCGGTATGCTCCGCTCCCACGAGCGGGCCTCGGACGAACTCGGCCGGTGCCCGTGAACGTGCACGAACTGCTCCGTCAGGCGGAAGAAGAGGGCGCCGGACAGGCACTCGGCGCCGACCGCGGCGGCGGAGTCGCGGAACAGCAAGGGATGCTCCCGGGCAGCACGAAGGAACTCGTGCGGGTGGGGGCATGTCCGTCTTACTCCGCAAGGCGGAGCGGAAGCCCGGCGGGCCGCAGCTACGACGGGAGCAAGGTTACCTGCGTCGTGTGCGGTAGGCGGGCGGCAGCTGTGATCCTTCCGCGGTGAGCCTGGGCCGGGCACCGTCCACGTTCTGCATCCCGATGGTGCCGGGGATGAGTCTGCGCAGTTCGTTGTGGGTGTCCTGGTCGACCGCATAAAGGACCGTGCCCACAACTCCTCGGGTGAGAAGGACGTGGTAGGCGTTCCGGATGCACCGTTCGACGACCTGGTCCTCGATGCCGCCGCGGAAGCCGGGATCGCGGGAGGCGGACCGGTCCACCCTGAACATGCCGTCACGGAAGAGCAGGTCCGGGCCGATGATGACGCCGTTCCAGTCGTACTCGAAGGTCTGGGCCGTGTAGACGCAGCCGATCTGTCCGACGCCGCGACGGTCGGTGGACCACAGATCCGACTTCGGCGCGTTCGGCACCTCGTGCTGCGGTTTCACATTCCAGGGCCGGTGCCACTCGCCGATTCGTACGTCGTTGACGAGCTCGTCACCGTTCGGATTGCTCCACGGCCAGCAGAACCCCGCGGTGATTCGTGCTGTGGCACCCTCGCTTGCGCGCTCCAGAATGAACTGCTCCATCTGCTCCGGGGAGTCGGCGACCGTGAGTGCCATCCGCCCGTCCGAGCGCCACCCCACCGGATCCGAGACGGTGCCCAGGCCCAGGAGTTGCTGGACCCAGCCCTGGTACTGCTTGCTGCCGCCGGCCCGGAACGTTCCCTCCAGATCTTCCACACTGACCGAGTAACCGTGATCAAGGGCGAGCTCGCGGAGGTATTCGGCTGTGCCGACCTCGTCCGGACGAATCGACTGGTGGTCGTCAAGCAGGAAAATCGGCACCTTCGCTGCTCTGAACAACTCGATGGCCTGCGGCCGGTCGTCATCCCGGACCTCCCGCGGTGTCCAGCGATCGGTCGAGTTGCGCCGCAGGCGGTGTGCCTCGTCGCAGATCAGAACATCGACGCTGTCCGGAGAGGCGTCGGTGAAGCTGTTGAAGTACCGGTACAACCTGCACGACGCTCTGCGCTTTTCCGCAAGCTGCCCGCGGCGCGCCGAGCCGGTCATGATCTCCCGCAGCGTCTCCGTGTACGCGTGGGATCCACTGGCAAGCACGGCTTCATGGCCCTTGAGTCCAAGTTCCCGTTGCAGTTCCAACGCAACGGCGCTCTTCCCGCTCCCGGGGCCGCCGCGCAAGATGTACACGTGCTTGCGGCCGGAAGCGGGGGCGGCGGCATGGGCGGCCTCAGCGTCGTAGAACAGCTCAAGGCCGACGCGGGACAGAGGTGCGGCCCTCTCCAGTCGCCGGGTGATGCGGTCGAAAGCGACGACCTGCTCGTCCAGCAGCGTAAGGCCACCGCCGGTGACCGACCGCTGCCGGGCCACGTCGGTGACCTTGCGCAGGGGGTACCAGCGGCCACCTGCCAGTGCCTTTGCGGCCCTCCCGCCGGACGCATCGGTGAACTTCGAGGTCAGAATGCCTTCGAATCGGTCTATGTCATCGAGCGTGTAGAGCCAGCCGTGCGCGGTTTCGTGGAGGTCGAACAACGCCGCCACGTGCTCGTCCCGGGCGTTGTGGAGAAGTGCCACGCCCGTCAGCGGATCTTCGATCCTCTGGAGATGGGGGATATACCGCTTCATGTAGTCGCAGTACCGTTGCACCTGCCGCACTGGGTGCAGTTTGTTCTTCCCCTCCCCGTACCCGAGGTCCACGGCAACCGGACACTCGGGATCGACAGAGGCGTGTCGAACCTGTTTCAACTCGACAGCCAGGTAGGAGTCTTCTCCGGTCCCGGGACGCTGCCCGCACAGCACCAGGTCGACGGCGGAACTGGTGTGCGGCAGGTCGAACTCGATCTGCACTTCCACCCCGCCCAGTCCCCTGGCCAGCAGGGCCCTGACAACTACGGGAATGCTGTTGTTCCAGGACGCGATGTCGCCCGGGCTTGCGGGTCGGCCCTTGATGTCCTGGTGCAGGGCCCGCAGCTTCTGGGTGAGCTGAGTGTCCTCCGACTCACCCTCGACGTCGATGAGCGGACCCAGTTCGGCCGCGGACAGTTGCAGGAGCACGAAGGTTCCCCAGGCACGAGGTGACTCGTGCGGGTGGGGGCATGTCCTTCGCTCCTCCACCGGAGCGGAGCGGAAGCCCGTCGGGCCGCAATGACGGTTCGTAGACTAGCGGTCGGGGGGCACCGTGTGGGCGGGCCCAGGAGGCCCCGCCCACACGGTGCCCGGCTCAGCCGGACTGTGCACCGCGGTCCCAGGCGGCAGCCGGAGCAGGTTCGAGCCGAGGCCCACCGTGATGCCCAGGAGGACTTCGTGCACCCGGTTCCGGTGCTCGGACGGGTACTTGCCAGCGGCCATCGGAAGGTGTCCCTTCGGTGGCGGCGGTGGTGCAGGATCGCACGGGACCGGCTCTCAGGGGCGAACGACCCTCCTCGTCGTGCTCGCCGGGGCCGAAGAGCCACTTGACGGGCTGCCACGACATGGCCTGCGATTCCTGTCATGGAAGCTCCGCGTCGATCCCGCAGATGGTTATCGCTGCTCCTGGTGGCGGTGATCGCGGCTCTCGCCTTCGGCACCTGGAAGTGGGAGCAGGGGCAACTGGAGGCCGAGACCTTCGACCTGACGGGCTCGGTGCTGCTGTCCGGCGAGCTTGAGACCGCCCCGGAAGGCACGTGCCGCGGTGCCCGCGGGGGTGTTGCGCCGGGTGCGGCGGTGACGGTGTACGGCGCGGGCGGGGAGGTCGTGGCCACGGGCGGGCTCGGCTCCTCGTGGCAGCAGAGCGACGGCGCTTGCCGGTTCCGCTTCCGGGTGGCGGACGTGCCCGTCGGCGGGGACCTGTACCAGGTGCAGGTGGCGGCCGGCCAACGCACGACCATCTCCCGGGCGACGGCGGAGAGCGGCCGTACGGAGCTGCGCGTCGGACGCAGCGGTTGACCTTGCGGTTCCCCGCCGGCTTCGGGCGCCGGGGGCGGCCGCGCTCGCGGCGGTCAGCGGTCGGGGGGGTGGTGGGGGGTGCGGTTGCGGGGGGGGGGGATGCGGGCCCACACGGTCTTTCCCGGTCCGGCACCCGGTGACCAGCCCCAGCTGGCGCTCAGCGCGGCGACGACGTGCAGCCCCCGCCCGCCGTCGGCCAGGGGCTCGGCGGCCCCGAGCACGGGCGGGGCCGGGCTGGGGTCGGAGACGGCGCACAGGAGGGCGTGTTCCTTGCGGGTGAGGGTGAGCCAGGCGGTGGAGCGGGTGCGGCGGGGCGGGTGGGGAAGGGCGTGGCGCAGGGCGTTGGTGACGAGCTCGGCGGTGACGGCGGCGGCGTCGTCGGCGTACGCGGTCAGCCGCCAGCGGCGCAGCGCGGTGCGCAGGAAGTGCCGGGAGGCGCGGACGCATCCGGGGACGGGGTCGAGGCGGATGGCGGTGACGCTGCCGGCGGTGAGTCCCAGCGCGACGGCCCAGTCGTGGCCGCCGGCGCGCGGCGCGGGGCGGTCGTGTGCCGTCATACCTCATCCCTTCGAGCGATAACCCGACGCGGGTATAGAGATGATCTCAACTCGCTGAGTAATATCACTGATCGGTCATCCCGGGCAATTGCCGTGGCAATCGCCCCGGTGGGCCCGTGGTGGCGGGTGGCGAGTTCCCTGAGTGCGGAGAGGAGTGCGGGCGCGTGCAGCAGTTCGACAACGGGGTGATGGCCAGCTCGATTCCGGATGTGCGGTGGACCAGGAGCGCGCGAAGCGGTGTGGAAGGCAACTGTGTGGAGGTTGCCCTTCTTCCCGGCGGCGGTGCGGCGTTCCGCAATTCCCGTGATCCGAAGGGGCCGGCGCTGGTATACACCAGGGACGAGGTGATCGCTTTCCTGGGCGGCGCGAAGGGCGGTGAGTTCGATTTCCTGCTCAGCTGAGTTCTGATTGTCCGTGCGCTCGTTCGCGCACGCGTATACGCTCCTCGGTGCGATCGAACGTCCCGTCTGCTCCGCCAGGAGTTCTCGGCGTTGAAGTCGCGTGTGCTCACAACGTCGAGAACCGGAAGAGCCGCTGAGGAGAGGAGAAGGGGGGCATGCTGACCGGCCGCAAGTACCGCGTGTACCTCGACGGCGGGCAGGAGGTCTACGCCGAGACCATCGCGGGCGCGTGCCGGTCGGTGTGGAACACCGGCCTGGAACAGCGACGCGAGTACCGGCGCCGAGGCGCCTGGATGAACTACGTTTCCCAGGCCGGGGAACTCGCGGAAGCCAAGAGCGAGCACACCTGGCTCAAGGACGTTCCCGGGCACTGCTTGCAGCAGACCCTGATGGACCTGGACAAGGCATGCCGGAGGCACGGCACAGGGAAGGTGCGTTGGCGCTCGAAGGCCCGCTGGGCCCCGTCGTTCAGGTTTCCCGAGGGAAGCAGGATTCGCGTCGAGCGCCTCAACCGGAAGTGGGGGCGTGCGAAGCTGCCGAAGATCGGCTGGATACGGTTTTGCTGGTCCCGGCCCCTGGACGGCGACGTCAAGTCGGCCACCGTGTGCCGCAAGGCCGGACGCTGGTACCTCTCCTTCCTCGTCGACGACCAGGCCACCACCCCGGAGCATCACGCGGGGGCCCCGGTCGGTATCGACCGCGGCGTTGCTGTCGCTGCCACCACCAGCACGGGCGACTTCCATGACCGCCCGTTCGTCACCGGCGGCGAGACCAAGCGGTACAAGCGGCTTCAGCAGCAGCTCGCCCGCACCAAGAAAGGCAGCCGGAATCGGGCCAACGTCCGCGCCCGCATGAACCGCATCATGGGCCGGGTCACCGACCGGCGCACCGACTTCTGCGCTCAGCTGGCCAGCCAGATCACCACCCGGCACAACGTCGTAGCGCTGGAAGACCTGCGTACGCGCACCATGACCGCCTCTGCGGCCGGAACCCTCGCCGAGCCGGGCAAGCAGGTCGCGCAGAAGCGGGGTCTGAACCGAGCCGTCCTCGACAAGGGGTGGCACCGCCTCGAACTCGCCCTGCGTAGCGCTGCCCGCTACACCGGAGCGAAAGTCGTGCTGGTCAACCCCGCGTACACGTCCCAGACCTGCAACGCCTGCAAGGTCGTGGACCCGAAGTCCCGCAAGAGCCAAGCGGTCTTCGCGTGCACAGCCTGCGGCCACCGGGCCCACGCCGACGTGAACGCGGCCGGCAACATCCTCAACGCGGCGGGACATGCCGTGTCAGCCTGTGGAGACCTCGGGGATGCCCGGTCGACGAAGCAGGAACTACCGGGACCCCGCGAGGCAGTACCGGTCCGACCAGCGATCCCGCTCGTCGGAATCCCCAGCTCTAGCTGTGGGGAGGATCGTCAAAATGACCGCCGTCCGGACCACACCGAGGAGCGTTTCATGCGTCCCGAACCGACTCTGGCGACTTCCATAACTCACCATCTGCACCGGCCCAAGAAGAGCCCGACCGCCCTGCGTATCGCGCTCGGCTACCACCTGCGCAGGCTGCGCGAGGACGCCGGCGTCGACATGGAGAAGGCGGCCGAGGAACTCCTGGTGTCCGTCTCGAAGATCTCCAGGATGGAGACGGGCAAGCGCACGTGCCGTGCCCAGGACGTCTCCGCCCTGCTGCACCTGTACGGGGTGCCGGAGCCGGACATCGCCCTGGTGCTGGAGCTGGTCGAGGACTCGGTCCGGCCGGGCTGGTGGGACGCGTACGGGAAGTCGGTGCCCACCTGGTTCGAGCCGCTCGTGGGCCTGGAGGCCGCGGCCGACCTGATCCGTACCTGCGAGGCCCAGCTGGTGCCCGGCCTGATGCAGACCGAGGACTACGCGCGCGGCATGGCCACCCTCGGCAGGCTGGACGACGCCTTCGCCGAGCGGCGGGTGGCGCTGCGCATGGAGCGTCAGGACAGGATCCTCGACGACGCCGAAGGGCCGAAGCTGTGGGCGGTCGTGGAGGAGACGGCGCTGTTCCGCGGCGCGTTCGGGGCCGACGTCATGCGGGCCCAGATGGCGCACCTGCGGCACCTGTGCGACCACCCGCGGGTCACGCTGCAGGTCGTGCCGTTCGACAAGGTGTACCTGGAGCCGTACGTCCCCTTCACCTATCTGCGGTTCGAGGAGCCCGAGCTGCCGAACACGGTCTACGTCGAGCACCTCAAGGGCGCGAAGTACCTCGACAAGGCGGAGGACGTCAACAACCACCTGGAGATGCTGGACACGCTGGTCGGCACCGCGCTGACGCACGAGGAGACCAGGAAGCGGCTGGAGGGCGCCGTCCGCTACTACGGCTGACCGGCGCGGCCGGGGCGGGTCACGGCCGCCTGGCCACACCCCCGTACTCGATCCACTCCGTGCCCGGCTGCTTGGGCGCCACCTCCGTGTCCGGCCGCCAGGTGGAGACCTCGACCAGGCCGGGCGGCAGGACCTCCAGGCCGTCGAAGAAGCCCTCGACGTCCTGGGTCTCGCGTACGCGGCCCCAGTCGCCCCCGGTGCTGCGCAGCATGAAGTCGGTGGTGGACCGCCGGACCGCGGGGTCGTCGCTCACCAGGTGGCTGACGGCCACGAAGCTCCCGGGCGGCAGCGCGTCCATGACGGTGCGGACCAGCCCCGCCGGGTCATCCTCGTCGGGGATGCAGTGCAGCACGGAGACGAACAGCGCGGCGACCGGTTCGCCGGGCGCCAGCAGGCTGCCGACGTGCGGGTCGGCCATGATGCTCGCGGTGTCGCGCATGTCGGCGTGGATGACGGCGGTGTTCTCGTTGTCCTCCAGCAGCGCCCGGCCGTGGGCCAGCACGATGGGGTCGTTGTCGATGTAGACGACGCGGGCGCCCGGGGCCTCGCGCTGCGCGACCTGGTGGACGTTGTCCTGGGTCGGCAGTCCGGACCCGTGGTCGAGGAAGCGCCGTACGCCGAAGTCGCGGGCCAGGACCCGGACGGCGCGCCGCAGGAACCGGCGGTTGTTCTCGGCGAGGACCTTCGTGCTGGGGGCCTGGGCGGACAGCGCCGCGCACGCCTCCCGGTCGGCGGCGAAGTTGTTGTTGCCGCCCAGGTAGAAGTCGTACATGCGGGCGACGCTGGGCAGCCGCGTGTCGATACCGCGGGGAAGGCGCAGGCGTCCCTCGTGGTCCCGTTCCATCCGCCAGCAGACCCCCGCTCCACCCGTGCTCCAGCCCGGTGCGTCCATCGTAGGGAGCCGGGGCCGCCGGGGCGAGGCCGCAGCAGCCCGGGGCGGGGCGCGGCGGCGCGATCCGGCCACGGCCCTCAGGGCCGGAGCTCGCGCGGGCGGGCGCCGTCGCCGGCGGTGTCGTCGCGGGCGGGGAAGGAGAGGTCCGCCGTACGCGGCAACTGCCGCCGGGCGAGGCGCAGCTGGCCGGCGACCACCGGTTCCGCCACGCCCATCAGCTGGGCCGCCTGGGCGTCGGTGAGCGCGAGTCGGTAGCGGAGGAGCAGCGCGTCCGCCTGCAGGTCGGGGAGCGTACGGTGCGGGTCCCAGCCGGGCGCGGGGCCGGCGGTGCGGGCCGCGGCCCGCACCCGGGTGCGCAGGGTCTCCCATGCGACGGCGGCCACGGACGCGCTGCGCAGCGCGCGGTCCCAGGCGAGCGCCAGGTCGCCCAGGGCCCGCGCCACCGCCAGGCGCCCGGCGGCCGCGTCGGCGACGCGCGCCCGGCTGTAGCGCACGTAGTTCTCCTCGTGCAGCAGGCAGAACGCGGTGTAGTCCAGCGGCAGCGCGATCGTCAGCGGCCGCCCGTACGCCTCGGGTCTCACGGCTGCTCCCCCCTGAACCGGCATCGGAGATCGAGGTCGGTCACCCGTCGCCGCCGGCGGCGGGGTCGTCGGCGACCGCGCCCGGCGGGGCGTCGAGGGTGGCCAGGACGGCGTAGTGGAACGCCTCCCACACCGGCCGGACGTCGGACGGGTACGCGCCCAGGGCCGAGGCCAGCGCGCTGAGCTGCGGCCAGTCGAGGACCTGGGTGCCGTCCAGCGCGCGCCGGGCCTGCTCGGCCGGTACGGCGCCGCAGCCGCGGACCACCTCCTCGACATCGGGGCAGCCCGCGGCCAGATAGAGCCCCTGCACCGCCGCGTGCACGCGCCTCGCGGCCTCGTCGACCGAGG
This sequence comes from Streptomyces synnematoformans, assembly GCF_039531005.1. Classification (NCBI taxonomy): domain Bacteria; kingdom Bacillati; phylum Actinomycetota; class Actinomycetes; order Kitasatosporales; family Streptomycetaceae; genus Streptomyces; species Streptomyces synnematoformans. The sequence goes on along the minus strand of NZ_BAAAPF010000094.1, from coordinate 313 downwards.
TGCGGGAGGGGGCGGTGAAGCCGTGCGCCCGCTCCCACAGGTGGCGCACCGCCGCCGGGTCCTCGCCGCAGGCGGTCACCAGGGCCCGCACCGCCGGCCAGGAGGCGCCGCGGTCGCCGCTGAGGATGCGGGAGACGTACGACGAGTGGCGTCCCATGGCCGCGGCGACGTCCAGCTTCGACAGGCCGGCGCGCTCGTGCACCGTGCGCAGGGCCGCCGCCAGGGCCCGCGTCGCCCGGCCCGTGCCGGACCTCGCCGCGGCGGCGTCCGCCGCCGCCTCCGGGCTCTGAGCCGCCTCCGGCCTGACCGCCGC
>NZ_BAAAPF010000093.1:0-21987 GCF_039531005.1 Streptomyces synnematoformans | reverse complement strand
GGCCCCGCCGCCGACTGCGGTGCCAACTCCGGCCCCGCCGCCGGCTCCCCGCGCGGTGCCGGCAGCCGTGCCGCGCGTACGGACTCGGCCGCGCGCTCGCGCTGGCGCCTGTGCAGTCGGCGCTCCACCTCCGCCTCGCTCCACCGCTCCCGGGCCGTCGCCGCGCTCACCCGCGCCGCCGCGGCCACCTGCTCCCACGTGGCGTCCGAGCGCCGCGCGTCGACCACGGCCGCCGCGACGTAGAAGTCCAGTTCGCGGCGGAGCTGTTCCGCCCGCGCCAGCAGGGTGGCCAGCGAGGCGCCGCGGTGCTCGCCGGCCAGCACGGCCTCGGCCCGCCGGGGCAGCTCCTCGGCGATCGCCAGCCCCAGCCGCTTCGGTGTCGGCGGCACCGCGCCGGGCTGCCCGGACCGGCGGCGCTGCGCGCGCCGCCGGCACGCCGTCGAGCAGTAGTCCCGCTTGCGTCCGGGACCTTCGCGTTGGACGAACCCCCGCCCGCAGTACGAGCACGAACTCTTCTGTGGCGTACCCACCTGAAACCTGCTCTCTCCTCGCATCACCGGAACCTGTTTCTCTTCCGCCCTGCTGACATCTCGCCTACTCGGGGCGCGGAACGCCCGCCGCGGCGAAGGCCGGACGGCAGGAAGGGAACGCGCCGGGGGCGCGGACGCGCGGGCGCCCGCGCCTCCGGCGCACGGGGTTCAGCGGGCCCGAAGCCGCAGGTAGCCGACGTGGGACCGGGAGGCCATGACCGTCATCGCGGCCATGAGGCCGGCGCCCGTCGGCGTCTGCCACGCGTCCGAGGCCAGCAGCACCGGCATGGAGCCCACCGCGAACACCCCGCTGAGCCGCATGACACTCCAGGCAATTGCCCCGCGGCTGGCCGCCGGGGGAAACAGCAGCGTGCTACGTTCAAAAACGTTCGGCATCGGCACCTCGCCGCTTCGAACAAAAGGATCGTGCATCGAAAGACCTTTCTCTGCCGGTCGTGAAGTGAAGAGTTCCCGGAGCTGCTTGGGTGGCCGTCTCCGGGGGCTTCTTCGTGCCCGGCGGTATCCGTTTCGTCACTCAGGGACAGTACCCCCGCACGGGCGTACGCCGCTAACGCCCCAGTGCTTAATGACGAAAGTCCCCCTTTTTGCACCGGGCGCCGGTGGGCGGGCCATTCAAGTCGCTGATTGACCCCGTTATTTGGTCGCACTCGATCGAAAAGAGTAAGAACTCGATCAGAAATGAGATGTCGTCAGGTCACCAGGCCCTGGCGATAGGCGTAGATGACCGCCTGGACGCGATCCCGCAGATCGAGTTTGGTGAGGATGCGGGACACGAAGGTCTTCACCGTCTCGTGGCTGAGCTGGAGGTCCGCGGCGATCTCGCTGTTCGACAGGCCGGTCGCCAGCAGCCGGAGGACGTCGAGTTCGCGGGGCGTCAGCGGGATGTCGCGCGGGGCGCCGTCGACGGGGCGGATGCGGGCCGCGTACCGGCCGACGAGCTGGCGCGTCACCTCGGGGTCCAGCAGCGCCGCGCCCGCGGCCACGGTACGTATGCCGTGCAGCAGCTGGGCGGGCGGCGCGTCCTTGAGGAGGAAGCCGGCCGCGCCGGCGCGCAGCGCCTCGTACACGTACGTGTCCAGGTTGAACGTCGTCAGCACCAGCACCTTCGCGGGGCGCGGCACCCGGGCGCCGGCCAGCCGGCGGGTGGCCTCGATGCCGTCGAGCACCGGCATGCGTACGTCCATCAGCACGACGTCCGGCCGCAGCCGGCCGGCGAGGTCGACCGCCGCCTCGCCGTCGCCGCACTCGCCCGCCACCTCCAGGTCCGGCTGGGCGTCGATGATCGTCACCAGGCCGGTGCGGACCAGGACCTGGTCGTCGCAGATCAGCACGCGGATCGGCGCGGTCACGACGCGCCGCCCACCGCCGCCGGGATACGGGCCCGGACGACGAAGCCGCCGTCCGTCCCGCGGCCCGCGCTGAACTCGCCGCCCAGGACGTCGACCCGCTCGCGCAGGCCCGCCAGCCCCCGGCCGCCGCCGCTCGACTCCGGCGGGCCCGCGGGGGCCGGCGAGACGGGGCCGGTTCCGGTGCCGGCCGTGCTCACCGCCACGGTGATCTCGCCCGCGCCGTGGTGCACCTCGACCGCGGTGCGGCTGCCGTGCGCGTGCTTCAGGGCGTTCGTCAGCGCCTCCTGCACGACCCGGTACGCCACCAGGTCCGCGCTGCCCGTCGACTCCGGCGGCGTGCCCTCCTCCGTGAACTCCACCGGCTGCCCCGCCAGCCGCGTCTGCTCCACGAGCGTCAGCACCCTGCCGGCCGACGGCGTCCGCGCCTCGCCGCCGTAGTCGGGGCTGAGCAGGTCGAGCAGGTGCCGCAGGTCCGTGATGGCGCGGCGGCCGGTGTCGGTGACGGCGGCCAGGGACGTGTCGAGGCGGTCGGGCGCGGCGGTCAGATAGCGCGCCGCCTCGGCCTGCACGACCATCGCGGTCACGTGGTGGGTCACGACGTCGTGCAACTCGCGGGCGATGCGGGTGCGTTCGGCGGTACGGGTGTCCTCGGCGACCCGGCGCCGGCGTTCGGCCTCCGCCGCCCGGGTGGCGCGCAGCCACGACCCCATGCCCCACACCAGGCCCATCGCCAGGTAGTACATGACGAACTCGCTCGGCCCCTCGGTCCCGCCGGCCGCGACGAGCGCGATCGCCAGCGCGACGTACGCGGCGGAGAACAGCAGCGCGAGGGGGCGGCGGTGGTGCTCCAGATGGGCGCCCGCGCTCATCAGGGCGATCGCCTGGGCGGTGCCGGCGAGCGAGTGGTAGCCGCGGAGCTGGTCGACGGCGAAGCCGGCCGTCACCAGCGTGAGGCAGAGCAGCGGCAGGCGGCGGCGGATCGCGAGGGGAAGGCACTGGAGGGCGACCGCGACGACGGCGAGGGCGTCGAAGTCGCGCCCGGGGAGGCCGCCGAGCTGGGTGCCGTGGGTGTGGGACGCCGGCAGGAGGGCGGCGACGAGGATGAGGAGGCCGAGGGGGAGGTCCCGGACCGTGACGTCGAACCGGCGCCACAGCTCCGGGAGTTGGCGGAGACTCGTCACCGGGGGAGTGTAGCCGCGGCGCGGCGGGGCGCCGCGGGCTCGTCGTACGCGCACGGTACGGCTCCGGCCCCGGCCCCGCCGCCGCACCGCCGCCTAGCCCTCGCCCTCCGCGTCCGCCGCCCGCGCGGTGACGCGCCGGATCGCGCGCACGGCGACCTCCGGCTCGTCGGCGTAGATGTGGTGCCCGCTGTTCTCCGCGGTGCTCAGCCTGCTGCTCTCCGACAGCGTCAGCCACTTGCGCTGCCCGCCGAGCCAGGCGCGCTCCAGCCCCGGCCCGTACTCCGGCACCTGCGCGAGGTACTCCTTCCCGTGCCGGATCACCTCGACCGGGATGTCGCCCGCGGAACGCACCTCCCCGTCCGGGACCGTCAGCTTCTCCGGACCCTGGCCCCCGAGCACCGCGAGCGTCTGCTCGCGCAGCTTGACCGCCGGGCCGGTGGCGGAGTCGGGAACCTCCTCCCTGAGGTCGGCGCTCTGGGTCGGCGAGGTGGCGTCCATCAGGACCAGCCCCTTGACCCGGTCCCGGTGGTCGGGCGCGTACCGCGCGGAGATCAGGCCGCCCAGCGAGTGCCCGGCCAGGACCACGGGCCGGTCGCCGGCGACCCGGTCCAGGACGCCGGTCAGCACCTCGCCCGTGCTCTTGAGCGTCTGCGGCCCGCCGGGCTTGTCGCTCGCGCCCTGGCCCAGCCGGTCGTACGAGCAGACCCGGTCCTCGGCGCTCAGCGTCTTCTGGATGCCGGCCAGCTTCGTCAGGTCGTCACCGCCCCCGGAGAGCAGCACGACCACCGGCCGGTCGCCCGCGGCATCGCCGGCGCAGGACACGTTCACCGACCGGCCGCCGACGTCGATCTTCTCGGTGCCGGTGAGCAGGTCGCCGCCGTCGCGCTCCCGGTCGGCGGCCGCGGCCCGCGGGTCGTCGGAGGCCGCCGAGCCCGCCGGATCCGAGTCCTCCGAGCAGCCGGCGAGCGCTGCGCCGGCCGCGGCGCAGCACAGCCAGACCAGTGCCGTTGCGGCGCCGTTGCCGCGGATGCCGCGGGCGCCGCGGATGCTGCGGGTACTGCCGAGCACGATGTCCTCCAGGAAGCGGGAAGCAAGGCCGCGCAGAACGCTAGGGACCCGGCGGCCCCGGAATCGTCACCGCAGGGAGGACACCTGCGTGTAGCTCGCGCGGGGGACGGCGACGGGCGGCGGCTACTCCGTCGCGGAGGCTTCGGCGTAGAGACAGACCCGGCCGCCGCCGGCGTCGGACGTACCGCAGTCGTCGCCCCTGCGCTCCAGCTCCGACCAGCCGCCGCACTCCGACTCCGGCTCGCAGCCGGTGTCGTACGCGGTCAGCGAGGGCTCCGGCGCCGGTGACGGAACGCCCGAGCCGGCCGAACCGCCCCCCGGCAGGCTGTTGATCCCCGCGGTCACCGCCAGTCCGGCCGCGCACAGGCCCGCGGTCCAGATCGCGAACCTCCTGGTGTGCCTGCCCAACGCGCGCTCCCTCGACGGGTGAAGGGGGTGTGTCCGCAACGGTACCGGCGGAGGGATCAGCCGCGGTAGGACGGCCCGGCGGGCAGCGGCACGCCGGGCCGCCGGGCCGTCCCGCCGCCGGTGTCAGCCCCGGGCCATCGCGATGACGCCGGAGAGGCGTCCGCCGGCCTCGTAGATCATGTACGGCACGCCGCGGTCGGTGCCGAACGCCGGGGCCGCCGCGCGGCCGTTCTCCGGGGCGGCGGAGCCGGAGTCGTAGAAGACACCGAGGTGGTCGCGGCGGGAGAAGTCGGCGCCGACCTCGGTGATGAGGATGTTCCCGCCGCTGCCCTTGTCGGTGTGGTAGACGACGTACGTCCGGCCGCCCCGCCGGAGCAGGTGCGCGCCGGAGACGTCGGAGGCGCCGACGGCGGCGTGGTCGATGAGCGGCTCGGGGTCGAACGTCCAGGTGCGGCCGTCCGCCGACCAGCCCCAGCCGATGTCGCGGTGGTTGGCGCGGTCGTTGCGCATGAACACCATGACGTAGCGGGCACCGCGGTCCGGCAGCCGGTACGGGAAGACGCGGGCGTAGGAGGTCTCGGTGGTGCCGGCGGGGAGCATCGCGGTGGTGAGCACGGCCTTGTCGTACCGGAAGTGGATGCCGTCCTTGGAGCGGGCGAGCCGGGTGGTGTTGTTCTCGCCGTGGAAGTAGAGCCACATCTCGCGGCGCCCGGCGTGCCACATGACGTGGGGGGAGGAGACGTGGCTGACGCTGTAGTGCGGCTTCCAGACGTTGCCGACGATGGGGTTGCGCGGGTACTCGGTGAACGGCCCTTCCAGGGAGTCGCCGTAGGCGAGGCAGATGCCGCCGGGCCTGTCGTGGGGGGCGTAGTAGAGGTAATAGCGGCCGAGGAACGTGGGAAGGCGGTCGTAGACGCCGCGGACGCAGGGGAAGATGATCTCGCCGGTGGGGTTGTAGGAGAGCTTCTCCGGCGTGAGCAGGGTGCGCACGTACCGGTAGTCGGGAAAGCCGCCGGGCGCGGCGAGCGCGGGCGTGGCGCCGGGCTCGCCGAGGGCGAGCAGCGTGCCGCCGGCGGTGGCCGCGGTGGCGGCGGAGGCGGAGCGCAGAAAGCGGCGGCGGTCGAGTGTCATGACGGACTCCTTGTCGGCTGTGCGACTCCAGGTAATACGCATTAGCACGGGACCGTGAGCCGGTAGGGCGGTGCTCATGCGGATTGCCAGGACTGTGCCGCCGAACCGCGAAGCACGTCAAGACAGGTCACGGGCTAATCACGGGTAATCACCGCCGCCCGCGCCGGCCCCCGCCGTAGGAGCGCGATCCGGTCCGTCCGGACGAGCAGGATCGTTACCGCTACTGAGCGCCCGGGCCCGGGTGCTGGCCCGTCTGCTCCTCGATGCGGCGGGCCTCGGCTTCGTGGCGGGCGGCGGCCTCGGGGTCGTCCGTGGCGCGGGCCGTCGCCGCGAGAGCCGTCAGGGCGCGGTGCTCCGTCGGGGGCAGGCCCAGGTCGCGGGCCGTGGTGAGGGCGAGTTCCGCGTGGTCCGCGGCCGTGGCGGCGTCGCCCGCGGCGAGGTGGACGCGGGCCAGGGCCGCGTGGGCCTCCGCCTCCTGGTGGCGGAAGCCGCAGCGGCGGGTGATGCCCAACGCCGCCGCGAGGTGGTCCGCGGCCGGGGTGCGGCGGCCGCGCAGGCGGTGCAGGTGCGCGAGCGAGATCAGGGCGTCCGCCTCCTCGCCGGGGTCGCCGACCTCGCGGGCGGTCCTGAGGGCCTGCTCGGCGTGGGTCTCGGCGAGGTCGAGGCGGCCCATGCCGAGGTGGGCGCCGGCCAGGGCCCCGTGGGCGCTGGGGTCGTGCCAGCGGGCGCGGTGCTCCCGGCACAGCCGCAGCGCCTCGGCGGCGTCCGCCAGCGCCTCTTCGTAGCGCCCGAGCTGGCTGTGGGTCAGGGCGCGGTTGATCAGCGGGCTGATGGTGCGCGCCGGCTGCCCCTGGCGCCGGCAGATCTCGATCGACTCGGTGGTGCGGTCGAGCCCGCGGTCGAACTGGCCGAGGTAGGTGTGGATCAGCCCCAGGGTGTTGAGCGACGTGCCCAGCTGCACCGGCTTGTCGATGCCGCGGAGCACCTCGATGCCGGCCTCCTGGTAGTGCAGCGCCAGGCGCATCTCGCCGCGCCGCCCGGCGTGCACCGCCAGGTTGCTGAAGATCGCGGTCTCGCCCGTCGCGAGGCCGCTGGCGCGGTAGTCGTCCAGCGCGCGGTGCAGGGCGTCGAGGGCGGCGTCGGAGTCGCCGGTGGACTGCCGCAGCAGCCCGAGGCTGTGGTACATCGCTCCCCGGGCCTGCACCTCGCCGCAGTCTTCCGCCGCCCGCAACCCCGCGGTGGCCGTCGCCTCCCACTCCGGCATATGGCCGCAGTAGTAGAAGAACATCCGCAGCTGGTCGGCCAGTTGCCAGGCGATCTCGGCCGGGCCGGCCGCGGCGGCGCGGGCGACGACGGCGACGAGGTTGGCCCGCTCGGCGTCGAGCCAGGCGAGCGCCTGCGGCCCGTCACGGAACCGGCCGGACGTGCCGCGGGCCCGGGGGAGCTGGGCCATGCCGGTGAAGTCGAAGGCGGTGGCGGCGTCCGCGGTGGCCAGGTACCAGTCGCACAGCCGCCGCCAGGCGGCCCGCCGGTCCGGGTCGGCCGCGGCCCGCTCGGCGGCGTACAGCCGCAGCAGGTCGTGGAACTGGTACCGGTCGGCGCCGGTGTGCTGCACCAGGCCGGCGGTGGCCAGCCGGTCCAGCGGCTCCGCGGCGCCGGCGGGCGGGCAGTCGAGCAGGGCCGCCGCCGCGGCCGCCGTGAAGTCCGGCCCCGGGTGCAGCCCGAGCAGGCCGAAGAGCCGGGCGGCGGTCGGCTCCAGGGCGGCGTAGGAGTGGTCGAAGGCGGTACGGACCGCGGCCTCGCGGTCGCCGGCGATGGACAGCTTCGCCAGCCGGCCGTCGCCCGCCAGCTCGTCCGCGTACTCCCGGAGGGAACGCCCCGGCCGCGCCGCGAGGTTGGCGGCCCCGATCCGCAGCGCCAGCGGCAACCGGGCGCACAGCTCCGCCAGCCGCGCCGCCGCCGCGGGCTCCCCGGCGACCCGGCGTTCGCCCAGGACGCCGGCGAGCAGGTCGTGCGCCTCGCCGGGGAGCAGGACGTCCAGCGGTACGGGGTGCGCCGCGTGGCTGGCCGTCAGGCCCCGCAGGTCGGAGCGGCTGGTGACGAGCACCGCCACGCCCGTCGTGCCGGGCAGCAGGGGGCGCACCTGCGCGGCGTCCGCGGCGTCGTCGAGCACCAGCAGCACGCGGCGGTCGGCGACCCGGCCGCGGAACGCCCCGGCGCGGTCCTCCGGCGACTCGGGGATGGCGGCGGCGTCCTCGCCGGAGATGCGCAGCAGGCCGGCCAGGACGTCGGCGGGGTCGCGCGGGCGCTCGCGGGTGCCCTGCAGGCTGACGTACCACTGGCCGTCGGGGAACGCCGGGCGCAGCCGGTGGGCGAGGTGGACGGCGAGCGCGGTCTTGCCGACCCCGGGCGAGCCGGAGACGACGACGGGGGCGGCGTCGCGGGCCTCCAACAGCTGCGTGAGGCGGGTGACGAGGTCGGTGCGGCCGGCGAAGCCCCGTACGGCGGGCGGCAGCTGGCACTGGACGGACCAGTCGGCGGGCGGGGCGGGCCGGGCGGGTGCCGGGCTCCGTGCGTCGGCCGTCCGGTCCGCCCCCGTCAGGCGCGCGGACTCCGGGAGGCTCAGGGCCGGGTCGGCGCTCAGGACCGCCTGGTGCAGCAGCTGCAGCGGCCGGCCCGGGTCGATGCCCAGCTCCTCGGCGAGCAGGCCGCGGACGTGCCGGTAGTGGGCGAGCGCGTCGGCGGACCGGCCGCAGCGGTAGAGGGCGGTCATGTACTGGGCGGCCAGCCGCTCGTCCAGCGGGTGGGCGGCGGTGCGTTCGGCGAGTGCGGTGAGCAGCGCGGCGTGGTCGCCGAGGCGCAGCCGCACGTCGGCGCAGTCCAGCTCCGCGGCCAGCCGCTCCTTGCCGAGGGCGGTGCGCGCGGCGTTGAACCACGGGGTGTCGACGCCGGGGAACGGCTCACCGCGCCAGAGCGCCAGCGCCTCGCGGAAGAGTCCGGCGGCCCCGGCGTCGTCCTCCGCCTCCCGCCCGCGGGCGAGCAGCAGGCGGAAGCGGTGGACGTCCACCGACTCGGCCGCGACGGCGAGTTCGTACCCGTCGGCGCCGCGGACGAGGGTTGCCGGCCCGCCGGGCAGGGTACGACGCAGCCGGGACAGGTAGCTGTACAGCGTCTCCCTGGCCCGCTGCGGCGGGGTGTGCCCCCACACCCGGTCGATCAGCTGGTCCGTGGACACCGCGCGGCCGGCGTCGAGCAGCAGCGCGGCGAGCACGGACCGCTGCCGCGCGGGGCCGAGGTCCAGCGGACGTCCGTCGCCCGCCACAGCCTCGATTCCGCCCAGCAGCCGCAGTTCCATGCCCGTCCCCCGCATACAAGGCCGCCCGTCCGGCGGCACCACCGGCGGATTCTAGGTGCCTGCAAGGTCCGTGCCAGGTGTGTTCCGCATCTTGGATGCCGGCACCGGTCGCGTGGCCGCCGTACGGGGGAGGGCCACGCGACCGGCAGAACGTGCGGCCGGGCCTCCCGACCGGGGACGACCGTCCGCGGACCGGGGCCCGGTGGGCCCGGCGGGTCCCGGTGGGCGCGGGGGTCCGGTGGCCCGGGCGGGCGGCGGTGGATAGTCTCATCTCCCGTCGTACGTCGGCCTGTTCGCACGTTCTGAGATGAGGAGAGTGGGCAATGTCGCCTGATGAAGGACCCTCGATTCCCGGTATCCCGACCGACCGTCCCACCTCCGCACGCGCCTATGACTGGATGCTCGGCGGCAAGGACAACTACGAGGTCGACCGCGACATGATCCGCGCCGGATTACCGCGGTTCCCCGAGGGCGTGGACATCACCCGGCAGAATCGTCTCTTCCTCTACCGGGCGGTGCGCTACCTGGCGCAGGAGGCCGGGATCCGCCAGTTCCTCGACATGGGCTGCGGCCTGCCGACGGACAACAACGTCCACCAGGTCGCCCAGCAGTTCGACAAGGACACCCGCGTCGTCTACGTCGACATCGACCCCATCGTCCTCGCCCACGGCCGCGCGCTGCTCGCCGACGACGACTCCACCGTGGTGATCACCGCCGACATGCGCGACCAGGAGGTCGTCCTCGGCCACCCCGACCTGCAGCGGCTGATCGACTTCAAGGAGCCGCTCGCCGTGCTCTTCCTCTCCGTCGTCCACCACCTCACCGACGCCGACGACCCGCGGACCGTGCTGCGTACGGTCATCGACCGGGCCGTGCCGGGCAGTTACATGGCGCTGAGCCAGGCCGTCACCGACGACGAGGAGCACGCCAAGGTCTCGTCCGAGTACATGAACAGCAACCACGTCCCCTGGCAGACCCGCACCCCTCGGCAGGTGGACGCCTTCACCGACGGGCTGGAGCCGGTGGCCCCGGGCATGGGGAACATTGCGGAGTGGCGCCCGGACCCGTCCCAGCCGCCGCTGCCGCCGGTCCCGCCGGAGCTGCAGAAGTACGTCGGCATCACGCAGAAGAGCACCCGGCTGTACGACTACGGCGGCCTGCTGCGCAAGCCCTGACCGCCGCCCGCGGAGGCGGGGTCCGACGGCGCCCTCCCGGCCGTTTTTCTCAGAGGGTTCTGAGTTTGCGCCGCTAGCGTCCTGCGCATGGTGTGCGACCAGCTGACCAGGGAGGTCCGCCGTGGCTGAGCAGTTCCCCGGCGACGTGCTCGACCTGCTGGCGGACGCGGGCGGCCGGACGGTCTTCGAGGACGCCGGCCGGGCCGTCTCGGGAGCCGGACTGCTGGCGGCGGTGCGCCGGGTGACGGCCGGGCTGCGGCGGCGGGGCGTGGCGCCCGGCGACGGCGTGGCCGTGCTGCTCGGGGTGAGTCCGGAGGCGTTCGCCGCCGTGATCGCGGCGCACGTCGTCGGCGCCCGGGTCGTCGGGGTGCGGCCGGGGCTGACCGAGCGCCAGCGGGAGCACCTGCTCGCGGACAGCGCGTTCGCGATCACCGACCCGGCGGACGGCGCCGGAACCACCGCCGGCCGGCCCGGGACCGGCGGCGGCTCCGCGGACACTCCTGGCGGCGGTCCGGACGGCCGTTCCGGCGCCGCGCGGCCCCGGACCGTACTCCCGCTCGGCGACCTGCTCGCCGCCCCCGACGACGGCCGCCGGCCGGAGGTCTCCGCCCGGCCCGGGGACACCGCCCGGCTCATCCACACCAGCGGCAGCACCGGCCTGCCCAAGGCCTGCGCGCAGACGTACGCGGCGATGACCGCCGCCTGGACGCTCCGGCCGGACGACTGGCCGCCCGTCATCCGTGAACTCGCCCCGCGCCTGGACCGGTTCCTGGTGTTCGGCACCCTGGCGAGCCAGGTGATGCTGGAGTACGGGCTGCTCTCGCTCGCCGCCGGCGGCACCCTCGTGGCCGCCGCCCCCGGGGACCTGCACGACGGTCTCGTGCGGCACCGGGCGACCGGCAGCGTCGTCACCGTCGCCCGGCTGACGCGGCTCGTCGAACGGCGGCGCGCATCGCGCCCGGACCCCGGCGGGCTGCGCGCGCTGATGCTGTCCGGCTCGCCGATCGCGCCGGGACGGCTGCGCGAGGCCGCCGACGTGCTCGGGCCGGTCGTCTTCCACGGGTACGGGCAGACCGAGACCGGCATGATCTCGATGGCCGCCCCCGGCGAGGAGCCCGGCTGCCTCGGGGTGCCGCCCGTCGACGTGGAGGTCCGCGACGCCGCCGGGCGCCCCCTCCCGCCCGGGGCCGACGGCGAGCTGTTCGTCCGCACCCCGGGGCAGTGCGCCGGCTACTGGAACGAACCCGAGCGCACCGCCGAGGTGTTCGCCGACGGCTGGGTACGCACCCGCGACCTCGGCCACCTCGACGCCGCGGGCCGGCTCTGGCTCACCGGGCGCACCCGTGACGTGATCATCGTCAACGCCAACCTGTACTACGCGGGACCCGTCGAGCGGCTGCTCGCCACCCACCCCGCGGTGGCGGAGGCGTACGTCGTCGCCGCGCCCGACGACAGCACCGGCGAGGCCGTCCACGCCTACGTCGTGCCCGCCGCCGGGCGCACCCCCCGGCTCGCCGAGCTGCGCGCGCTGGTGGCGGCGGACCTCGGCGAGGCGTGCGCGCCCACGCGGCTGACGGTCATCGAGGAGGTGCCGCTGACGCCGGCGGGCAAGCCGGACAAGCGGCGGCTGGCGGCCGAGGCCGAGGCGGGGGTGGGGGCGTAGCCCGTCGCACGGACCGCCCCGGGCAGAACGGTACGGCTGCAAGGCGGTACGGATACGGGGCCGGGGCGGCGCGCGGCGCCGGCGGCCCCCGTACCCGTACCCGTACGGCTCAGGCGCTCTCCACCGCGACCGCCTCGTGCTGCCGCGGCTTCGTTCCCCGCCGCCGCTCCACCCGCTCGATCAGCGCGATCAGCGGCGTCGCCGCGACCGTGGTGACGATGGCGACCACGACCAGCGCGCTGAAGATCGCCTGGGTCACGATCCCCGCCGCCAGACCGAGGTTGAGGGCGATCAGCTGCATCAGACCCCGCGCGTTCATCAGCGCGCCGACCCGCAGCGCGACCCCGTTCGACTCCCCGGCCAGCCGGGCCGCCAGCCAGCAGGCGCCGAACTTGCCGACCACGGCGACCACCACGCACGCCGCGGTGAACAGCAGCACCGGGCCGGAGCCCAGCAGCGTGAAGTCCGTGTTCAGCCCCGAGTAGGTGAAGAACAGCGGCAGGAACACCGCGCCCACCGGCTTCAGCGTCTGCACCGTGCGGTCCAGGTGGTCCGAGCGCGGGAACACCAGCCCCAGGCTGAACGCGCCGAAGACCGCGTACAGCCCGACCTCGTCGGTGTACCAGGCCATCAGGAACAGCACGCCGACCAGCCCCAGCAGCAGGTTCTCCGGCGCCAACCGCTCGGCGAGCAGCACGGTGCGGCTCCGCGTCCGCGCCAGGAGCACCAGCACCAGCACCAGCCCGGCGCAGCCCGCGATCGCCTGGGTGACCAGGCCGGCGCTGCCGCCGGCGATGCTGAACACCCCCGCGAGCATGATCCACGCCAGCGCGTCGTCGACCGCGCCGGCGCCCAGCGACACCGAGCCGAACCGGGAGCCGGCCAGGCCCCGTTCCGAGATGATCCGGGCCAGCATGGGGAACGCCGTCACCGCCAGCGCGACGCCGACGAACAGCGCGGACACCGTCAGCGACACGCCCGGCGCCAGCGCCCCGGTCCGCTCGCCCGCGACGGCCGTCAGCGCCGCGCCCAGCACGACCGGGGTCACCACCCCGGCGGCCGAGACCTTCAGCGTCGGCCCGGCGATGCCGCGCAGCCGGTCGATCCGGAACTCCCAGCCGACGTGGAACATGAACGCGACGAGGCCGATCTGCCCCACCACGTAGAGCACCGGCCGCAGCTCCTCGGGGAAGAGCCCCGACTCCACGCCGGGCAGCAGCGCGCCGAGCACCGAGGGGCCCAGCACCACGCCGGCGATCATCTCGCCGACGACGGGCGGCTGGCCGACCGTCTGCAGCAGCCGGGAGACGAGCCGGCAGACGACGAGGATGACGACGACGGCGAGGAAGAACGCGGGGGCCAGGTCCGCGGATGTCATGTGCTCTCGTCCTCCGGGCGGGCGACCGGGCACGAGCCGGGTGGCGGCGGCGACCCGGCCGGGTGGGCGGCGAAGTAGCGCGCCGCCGGCCGCTGCCGGCGGGCGTGCAGGACCATGACGGTGCCGAGCAGCAGTTGCCGGACGCCCCGGGTGACGTCCTCGGCCTTGTCGCGCGAGCGGACGAGGGCGCGCCGCGCCGCGAGCCGGCGCGGCCGGGGCGGCAGGTGGCGGGGGAGCAGCAGGCACGGCGCCCGGTTCGGCAGGGAGCGGGTGTGCGAGGCGGTCGAGTCGAGCCGGAAGCGGCGCAGCACCTCCCGTATCGCCGCGCGCATGACGATCGGGGAGATCCGCCACGCCGGGCAGGGGCGGTTCGCGGCGACGCCGAAGGGGATGTGGTGGGCGTCCTTCGCGGACTGCCCCGCCCAGCGGTCGGGGTCGAACTCGTCGGGCCGCTCGTATCCCGTGGCGTGGTAGTCGGGGTAGCTGAAGCACACCACGGAGCCGGCGGGCAGGGCCGTGTCGGCGTCGAGCGGGATCGTGCCGGTGGTGATGCGGTGCGCGATGCCGAAGAGCGGGTACAGCCGCATCGTCTCGTCGAGTACGCGGGTGAGGTAGCGGTCGTCGTCGGGGTCCGCCGCCACCCGGTCCTGCACCCGCCGGTGCCGGGCGAGCGCGAGCAGCACGTGCGCGGTCGCCTCCGACAGCTGCACGACGGCCGTGTTGAAGAACGTCCCCTGCAGGTAGTGCACCTGCTCGGCGGGCGTCAGCGACGCGGGCAGCGCGTGCGGCACGTCGCCGGCCGCGACCCGCTCGCGCAGGTACGCCGTGAGCCGGGCGCGGCGCCGCGGGTGGCGCAGCCCGGTGCACTTCAGGGCGCTGATCACGTCGCGGGCGTGCGCGGTGATCAGCTCCCGGGCGCGCGGCGGGCACGGCTCGCGGAAGACCAGCTCGTAGGCGAACTCGGCCCACGCGGGCATCACCAGGTCGCGCAGCCGGACGAGGCTGACGCGGGTGGCGGGGACGGTGTCGAGCAGGCGGGCGAAGACGCGGGCGGCGGCCGCGGCGTGGCCGGCGGAGTCGCCGGCGAGGATGCGCCGGGTCGTGGCGGCGACGTCGTCGTAGCGGGGGCCGGGCTCCAGGTGCTCCTGGTGCACCTCGGGGCCGGGCGAGAGCCAGTACCAGAACAGGTCGGACAGGGCGGCGCCGGCGCTGCGGCCGTCGGCGGCGGGGTGGGCGTAGACGCGCTCGAACACGTCGGGCCCGTACGCGGCGTTGGGCAGGGTGAGCGTCTGCTCGCCGTTGACCCGGGCGAAGATGCGGACGCGCAGGGCCACGATGCCGCGGGGGAGCCACCAGGAGGCGGGGACGGCGGCGGGCGGGCGGGCCGTCACCGCGCGTCGCCCGCCGTGCGGACGACCATGCCCCGCTCCAGGTCCGCGTTGCGCCGTCCCCCGCACAGCGCCAGCGTGTGGTCGTAGCCGTCCAGCAGCTCCGCCAGCACCCGCCGCACCCCCGCCTCGCCCGCCGCGGCCAGCCCCCACAGCACCGGCCGCCCCACGCCGACGGCCGCCGCGCCCAGCGCCAGCGCGACGGCGACGTCGCTGCCCCGCCGCACCTCGCCGGCCAGCAGCACCGGCACCCGGACGGCGACGGCGTCGACGACCGCCGGCAGGCAGTCCACGGCCGCCGGGACGGCGTCGCACTGCCGGCCGCCGTGGTTGGAGACGACCACCCCGGCCGCGCCGTGCTCGACGGCCAGCCGGGCGTCGTCCGGATGCAGCACCCCCTTGACCAGCACGGGCAGCGAGGTCGTCCGCAGCACCGTGGCCAGGTCCCGCCAGCCGACCGCCGTGGACAGCGGGATGTCCGTGAGCCCGCCGGGCGGGGCGCCGGGCAGGTCGCGCATGTTCTCGGCGGCGTAGCCGGGCGGCAGGTCCGTGAACCCGTTGCGCACGTCCCGGGCGCGGCGGCCGAACACCGGCGAGTCGGCGGTCACCACCAGCGCCCGGCAGCCCGCCTTCTCCGCGCGCCGTACGAGCGCCTCGGTGACCTCCGGGCGCGGGTGCAGATACAGCTGGAACCACACCGCGGGGTCCGGCGCCGCCTCCCGGGCGGCCGCCACCACGTCGCCGACGGCGGTGGTCGCCGCGGTGCCCGTCACCAGTACGGCGCCCTCGGCCGCGGCGGCGCGGGCCGTGGCGCGCTCGCCGTCCGGGTGCAGCAGCCGGTGGAACGCGGTCGGCGCGACGAGCACCGGCGCCGCCCGCGCGGCGCCCGGGAGTTCGACGGCGGTGTCCCGGGGGCCGGCGGCGCGGAGCACCCGGGGCAGCAGCGCGTAGCGGTCGAAGGACCGCTCGTTGGCGGCGAGGACGCGCTCCTCGCCGGCGCCGCCCGCGACGTAGTCGTAGTGCGCGCCGTCCAGCGCGGCGCGCGCCGCGTCGTGCCACTCGCGCAACCCGTACGCCTCGTGCGGCGCACGCGGCCCGTCCGGTGTCACGGCGCCACCGGGGCGACGGACACGAGCCGGGAGGCCAGGAACGCGTGGAGCGGCGCGCGGTGGACGGCCTCGTCGTCCCACTCGTTCTCCAGGTTCTCCGTCACGTGGTGCTCCGCGACGAACTCGCCCGCCCGGTACCAGCGCACGACCGGGTGCAGATAGCGGCCGTCGAGCCCCGACACGTCGTTCTGCGACGGCCGGCTCGCGGTGACGTCGAAGGGATCCACCAGGTCGTGGTCCTTGCCGTACTCCAGGGTGATCACCGCGTGGGCGGCCACCTCCCCGAACTCCCCGGAGTCCACGGCCTGCGGCACCTGGCCGACCGGCACCTCCTCCAGGTAGCGCATCCCGCCGTCCGGCGCGACCAGCAGCACGTCGCCGAGGACGGCGAACATCTGCCACAGCGCGGACGACCGGTTGACGCGGTCGAGCACCGCCTCGACCGCCCGCTCGGGGCCGTCCCCGAGGTCCGTCGCCGGCCACGGCTCGCCGTGGTGCCGCAGCCGCAGGTTGCGGTGGAGCGCGCGGACCGCGTAGCGGAAGCCGTGGATGAAGCCGGTGGTGGACCGGCGGAAGTCGGGCCCCTGCGTGATCGTGCCGGCGAAGTACAGGCCGGGCACGTTGACCGACTCGCCGGCGGGCGTGACGGCCGGGAACCGGTCGTCGATCATCAGCTCCGGCGCGCAGTCGGCGTCGAAGGGCGAGGCGTCGAAGCGGAATCCGGTCGCGAGGATCACCCGGTCGTAGCGCAGGTCCCGGACGACCTCGTCCACCCGCTCGAACGCCAGCGACACGGTGAACCCGCCGCCGGGGGAGCGGCGGACGGCGAGCACGCGGCCGTCGAGGAGCGCGTTCTGCGACTTCAGCTGGTAGCTGTCGAGGAAGTTGTTGTTGACGGCGCGCAGATGGCCGACGTAGTGCGTACGCCAGGCCATCGGCAGCGAGCCGGAGCCGGCGACGTGGATGACGGCCGCGTTCTCCATCAGGCTGTCGGCCGTCTCGAAGGCCGAGTTGCCGCGGCCGATGATGAGGACGCGCTGGCCGGTGAAGGACTCGGGCGCGGTGTCGAACGTGTCGTAGCGCTCGGCCAGCTCGGCGCCCGGCAGGGGCGGCACGTTGGGCCGGGACATCCCGGTGGCGACCACGAGCCGCCGCGCCTGGAACACCCGGCCGTGTCGGTCGGTGACGGCGAAGCCGTCGCCGGTGCGGGAGATCCGCTCGGCGCTCGTGTCGTACCGCACGCGCACGCCGGTGCGGGCGGCGAAGTCGGCGAGGTAGCGGACCATGTCCTCGGCCGGGGGGAAGTAGCGGGGGCTGTAGCGGGTGAAGAGCAGCTCGGGATCGTCGCTGATCAGGGAGTTCCAGTCCATCCGCAGCCGCAGCTCCGGATCGTCGTAGCCGGTGTGCACCTTGTTGATGGAGATCAGCTGGCGGTGGCGGGGGAAGCGGGTGAAGAACGTGCCGGGGCCGTGGCCGCGTTCGAGGACGACGTAGTCCGCACCGTCGCGCTCCAGGAAGGCGGCGAGCTGCAGTCCCGCGGGACCCGCTCCGATGATGAGGTAGTCGTGGGCCATGGCCGGGAAGCTAGCCGCCGGATATCAGAGCCCTCTGAGATTCCCCGCCTACGCTTCCCGGCGTGCTGACCACCACGGACGACACCGTCTCGCTCGCCCGACCGCTCGACGCCGCCGCGCTGCGCCGGGCGGCGGCGCCGCTCACCGTCGCGGTGGACGACGAGACCCGCGCGCGCGTGGCGCGGGGCCGGCGTCTCTTCCACACCCTGCGGCACGGCCCCGGCGGCAACGGCGGGGGGCCGCGGATCTACGGCGCCACCACCGGCTTCGGCGCCCTCGTCGGGTACGCCGGCCGCGCCGACGAGGCCGACCAGTGCGACAACACCCTCGCCCACCTCGGCGCCGGCCAGGGGCCCGACCTGCCGCACGAGATCGGGCGGGCCGCGCTGCTGCTGCGCACCCACTCGCTCGCCCGCGGCTACTCCGGCGTGTCCGCCGAGGTCGTCGACCGCCTCGCCGCCATGTTCGCCACGACGTTCGCGCCCGCCATCCCGCGCTACGGCTCCGTCGGCGCCAGCGGCGACCTCATCCCGCTCGCCTACGCCACCCAGGCCCTGCGCGGCCGCGGCCACGCCTACCTCGACGACCGCCGCATGCCGGCCGCCGAGGCGCTCCACGCCGCCGGACTGCGCCCGCTCACGCTCGACGGCCGCGACGCGCTCGCCCTCGTCAACGGCACTTCCGTGACGACGGCGGCCACCGCCCTGGCCCGCGACGCCGTCCGCGCCGCGCACCGCTCGCTCACCGCGCTGACTTGCCTGCTCGCCGACCTCCTCGGCTGCGACCCCGGCTTCCTCGACGCGGACCTGCTGCGCGCGTACGGGCACCCCGGCGCGGTCGACGTCGGCGCGCGCATGCGGCGTACGCTCGCCGGCACCCGGCCGTCCGGCACCCGGCCGCTGCAGGAGCCGTACAGCATCCGGTGCGCGCCGCAGCTGCTGGGCGCGGCGGAGGACGCGCTGCGGTACGTGGACCAGGTGGTCGCGGCGGACCTGGGGGGAGTGAGCGACAACCCGCTGTTCTTCCCCGCGGAGCCGGGCGACCGGCCCGTGGGGGAGGGGCCCGCGGGAGACGGGCCCGCGGGGGACGGGGACGGCGACCCGGGGAAGGTGGTGCACGGCGGGAACTTCTTCGGCCAGCCCGCCGCCTTCGCCGCCGACGTGCTCGCCTCCGTCACCGCCCAGTTGGGCAACCTCGCCGAGCGCCAGCTCGACCTGCTCGTGGACCCGGCGCGCAACGGCGGGCTGCCGCCGATGCTCACCACCGCCCCGGGCGCCCAGCACGGGCTGCAGGGCGTGCAGCTGGCGACCACGGCGTTCGTCGCCGAGATCCGGCACGCCGCCACGCCGGTCGGGATGCAGAGCCTGGCGACGAACCTGCACAACCAGGACGTCGTCCCGTTCGGCACGCAGGCGGCGCTGCGCTCGTACGACATGGCGAAGCTGCTCGGGCTGCTGTGCGGCTCGCTCGCGCTCGGCCTGCGCCAGGCGGCGCACGCCGGCGCCCGCCGCCCCACGGCGGTGCGCTGCGGCGCACTCCTCGACGCCCTCGTCGTGGCGATCGCGCCGGTCGATCCGGACCGCCCGCTGGACGCGGACGTACGGGCCGCGGCGCGGCTGCTGGCGTCGGCGGCGGAAGCGGAGACGGAGACGGGGACTGAGATGGAGACGGGGACGGTGATGGGGACGGGGATGGAAGCGGCGGTGGAAGCGGTGGCCGGTGACGGGTCCTGACCGTATGCCGGCCGCTCACCCCGCGCCCCGTACGCCCGCGCCCACCGCCTCCGCCGCGGCCGCCCGGGCCGGCGGGGACGCCGACTCCGGCAGCTCGACGGCGAACCGGGCGCCGCGGCCGGGGCTCCCGGTGGCCGTGACCGTGCCGCCGTGCGCCGTGAGGACCTCCCGCAGCAGCGCGAGCCCCAGCCCGTACCGCCCCCCGGAGTCGCCGCGGTGGAACCGCTCGAAGAGCCGCTCCGCCTCCGCCGGGTCGAACCCGGCCCCGGTGTCGGTGACCGTCAGCCCGACGGTGCCGGCGGCGCGGGTCAGCACGATGTCGATCCGCCCGCCCGCGGGGGTGTGGCTGATCGCGTTGGACAGCAGCTCGCCGACGGCGCGGCGCAACGCGGACTCGACGCCGTCGACGAACACCGGGTACGGCGGGCCGGCCACGGTGACGGACAGGCGGGCGTCGTCCGTACGCTCCACCTCCTCGGCGACGACCGACCGGGCCAGCGCCGCCAGGTCGACCGCCCGGCGCTCGGCCGGCCGGGCCGGGTCCGCCTGGAGGCTCGCGGACAGCAGCAGGTCGTCCAGCACGCCGCCGAGCCGGCCGACCGAGCCGACGAGCCGGTCGAGCCCGTCGCGGTGCGCGGCCGGCAGCTCCTCGGCCGCGGCCCGGCGCGACAGCAGCTGAGCCCGCGCGTACACCTGGGTGATCGGGGTGCGCAGCTCGTGGCTGGCGTCCGCGACGAACCGCCGCTGCCGGGCCAGGGCTTCGGCGAGCGGGCCGACGGACACCCGCCCGAGGACGATCCCGGTGGCGGCCGCGGCGACGAGCCCCACCAGCTCGGCGACACCCAGGGCGTACCACAGGTGCCGGCGGTCGGCGAGCTGGAAGCGCATGTCGAACACCGCCTGGACGACGCGTCCGTCCGCGCGGAGCTGCGTGCGCACGAGGTAGACGGTGTCGTTGCGCTCGACGGTGCGCTCCACCGGCGCGCCGTCGCTGCGGGCCCGGCCCATGTCGGCCCGTACCGGGAAGCCCTCGGGGGCGTTCGCCAGCGGCTTCGTGCCCGGCACGAACAGCCACGTGCACACCGGCGCGTTCGCCGGATCCCCGCGCTGGGCCCCGTAGCGCAGCTCGCGCCACACCTGCTCGCTCTGCGCGTGCGTCATGACCGCGTCGGCGACGCCGCCGACGACGGCGAGCAGCAGGGTGATGGTCGCCCCGGTGATCACCCCGATCCGCAGCCGCGCCCGGCGTACGGCCTTCCACTCCGCCTTCGCCGACGCGGACTTCAGCGCGCCCCTGGGCGCTGACCCGGCCGCTGACCCGCGCGCGGACCTCACAGCGCCCCCAGGCGGTAGCCGAGGCCGCGGACGGTCCGTACGACCTGGTGGCCGAGCTTGCGGCGCAGGTAGTAGACGTAGGTGTCGACGATGGAGGAGGCGGGCGTCTCCTGGAACACCAGGCGCCGTAACTGGTCGCGCGAGTAGACGAGGTCGGGGTGGGAGGCGAGCACCCACAGCAGCGCGAACTCCCGCGCCGCCAGCCCGACCCGCTCCCCGTCGGCCAGTTCGACCTCGCGGTGGCCGATGTGCAGCCGGCCAGAACCGATCCGCAGCACGTCCGCGCCCTCGTGCCCGCGCCGGCACAGGACGCGCAGGCGCGCGCTCAGCTCGTCGAAGGCGAAGGGCTTGGTGACGTAGTCGTCGGCGCCGGCGTCGAGCCCGTCGACGCGGTCGTGCACGGTGCCCATCGCGGTCAGCAGCAGCACCGGCGTCCGTACGGCCCGGGAGCGCAGCCGGCGCAGCAGGTCGAGCCCGTCGAGCACGGGCAGCCGCCGGTCGATGACCAGCACGTCGTACCGCCGGGTGAGCCCGAGGTGCAGCCCGCGCTGCCCGTCGGCGGCGGCGTCGACCGCGTATCCTTCGCCGTTCAGTACCTCGACGAGCATGGTCACCAGCTCGCAGTCGTCCTCGACGACCAGCAGCCGCCGAGGATCCCGTACATCCTGAACCGCCACGTCGGCACTCCTCTCCCGGCCCCGCCTTCGGTGGAAGGAGCTACGTACGGGGCAGGTGAGATGTTCAGGCCAGCGCCGACGTGCGACGCCTTCACGCCACCGCCCCGCCCGGCCGCGGCCCGGCAGGCGTTACGCGGCGGGGTGGCGGCACGTACACCCGGGAAGCCGGCGAGTCGTGGGCTCACGTCTACCACTGGACCCACACCGTCGTCGCAACGGGCCCGCCGGACACCACGTTGACGGCCGACAGCCCGACGGCGGCGTCCCCACCCCGTGCCCCGCGCCGCCCACAACCCCCACCCCGCGGGGCGCAACCGGTGGCGCAGTCCCGGACGCCCTGCGCCCCGGCGTCCTGCCTGAAGGGGGGCAAGTGAGTGATGTGAGGCAAGTCACGAGTCCCATGGGTGAATTACCTGGATCGCCCCGCTAAGGAGGTCTAGGCCACCCCTCATCACTGCCGTTAAGTTAACCCGACATTACTTTCAGTCGTCTCAGGGGTGGGGCTCTGTGGTGTTGCGTGGCCGTTGGCGGGGGTATCGGGCATGGCTGGCGGCGGGGTTGGGCACGGCGCTGTTGCTGGGCGCGGCGCCCGTCGTGGAGGCGAGTGCGGCTCCGGGCGGTGTGCGTGCGCCCTCGGCGGTTTCGTCGGACGCCGGTGCGGGTGTGGCGGGTGCGGCTGCGGCGACCGAGGATGAGGCGGCGGTGCGGGCGGAGCGTACCGGTGAGCCGGTGGAGATCCTGTCGTTGCGCGGTGAGTCGAGTGAGGTGTGTTCGCTACTCCGGACGGGAATCTGGAGGCGCGCGAGTACCTGAGGCCGGTGCGGACCAGGGTGGACGGCGAGTGGAAGGCGATCGATACCGGGCTGGCTCCGGCCGCGGATGGCATGGTGGCGCCGGGGGCGACGGCCGTGG